>JAJZZQ010000068.1 GCA_021797525.1 Thermoplasmata archaeon
AATATATGCCAATTCCTGAAGGGATCTTCGGATAGAAATAGGTGGATTTCTGAGGCAGAAGGTTTCCCTTCTCCAGCGTCTTCATAAACTCAGCCTTGTTCCAGTTTGGAGAAAGTATTGCAAAACCTCCTGACTTCTCTGCTGCAGATATGGCGTCCGCAACACTGTATCGGTATGAGATGGACCTTTCCATTTCCTCCAGGCTCATTCCAAGGTCTCTCTGTAGTATTATGTATTTTATTATCTCGGGAGGGGTAATGGCAAGGTTGCGCCTCGGAACTATTCTATGGTAATGGCCGTCAAAAATCCATATGTTTCCGTCTTCCGTATATGTGTTAAAATCGGTTATGATAAAGTCCCGGGAGATCTTTTCCATTATTGTTTTTTTGTCTCCCTGCATTGTCAGTATTCTGTGAATGCCAGAGATGAACAGCGAGTCATTGTAAAGCGACGTAATATAGGAAAGTGAATATTTCCAGAAATCCTTGTCCTGGTTCTGCATTGAGTAAATTTCCCTGGTAGCTTTGAGCCTGTGGTGACCATCTGCAACTATTGCTCTGGTATTAGAAACTGAAGAGCAGATTGAATCTATTTGATCCTGACTCTCGATGCAGAAAGCACGGTTAATAACACCGCTTGGTTCTTCGAAAACACCATAGGGTGTTTTGTCCCTTATTACATGTTTGATTGCCCTGTCCAGGGAATTTGATTCAACGGCAAGAAAGATAGGTTCAACCTGGGACTGAAGGGCAAGCATCAGATCACGCCTCTCAATAACAGCTTTCTCAAATGTGTCCTCATGAGGGATGATCTCCCCAGATACCTGTTGTGAGTCAACAATACCTATGACACCAAATCGGATAGAATTCTCTGAAGCCCCCGGGAATTCCTGGGAGAGAACTATAAGCACATCATGGTCCATCTGCCTTAAGGTTCCTGAGCTTGTCCATTTTCTGAAAAGGTTCTCTGCATCTTCTCTGCTGTTCTGTTTTGTCAGGTGGTAGATGTTATACTCCTTAGAAAGGAGGTTTCTGCTCTGCTCCGTAGTTATTGTATCGTATGGAGGAGAGACAACATCCACTAATGCTGTATCAAAGTAAAGCGGGCGGAATGCCTTGAGCTTCAATTCGATCATTCCAGCGAGATAGAGGAGATGGCACTGAGATCGTCAGGGTAACCTTCCTCTCCCTTCGGGGTTTCCAGTATCATGGGAGTCATTGCGAACCTCTTGTCTCTAACAAAATTGGAAATACCATCGATTCCCAGCGTTCCCATTCCTATCTGCTCGTGCCTATCAACCCGGCTTCCCTGTCCCTTCTTTGAATCATTAAGGTGAAATCCAAGCAGCCTCTCAAGGCCTATGATGCTTTTGAAACGATCCATGGTCTCCCCGTATCCACTTATGCTTTTTATATCGTAACCGGAAGCCCACACGTGGCAGGTATCAAAGCATATCCCAACTTTTTCCTTTATATTCACCATATCTATGATCTCTGCAAGTTCTTCGAAGCTGCTGCCTATGGTCTGGCCCTGTCCTGCTGATGTTTCCAGCAGGATCCTGACTTTCTGCTTTTCATCTATGAGAGTGTTAAGATTCTCTGCAACCATTTTCCTGGATTCAGCAGGATTACCACTCTTTCCAGCCGAACCCGGGTGAAAAGTCAGAAAATCAATTCCAAGGAGATCTGCTCTTTTTATCTCCTCTGAAAATGCATCTAAAACCTTACCTCTCAGCTCAGGGTCCACGGTCCCCATATTGAGGAGATATGATGCATGGATCATTATCCCCGCCATACCCCTTTTCCTTACACTTTCCCTGAACCGGTCCACATCCTCCTGTATAAGGGGTTTTGCTTTCCATTGCATTTGGTTCTTGCTGAATATCTGGAATGTTTTGAAAGCGAATGAGCTTGCCCTGTCAACCGATGTGTATATCCCGCCTGATGTCGATACATGACCTCCGATGGTTATGCTGTCCAGTATTGAATTCATTTTAACTACCTTATTTCACCCTGCATTATCATCCTGACGAACTGATACACATGAAGCGCAAGGGCTGGATTATCTGTATATCCACATGCATCCATGTCCGGCCCTGCCAGCATGGCTCTGCTCTGATCGCTCACAATGTCAGTTGCAATCAGGCCATCCTTCCTGTAGACTTCAGCATCCTGGGGTACTCTTTTATTTGGTGGAGTGACAAAAATAACCTTGACCCCCCTCTTTATGGCATATTCAAGGTTTTTTCTCAATTCTGTCCTGATCTCCCGTACCTTTGGTGTGCATATTATAAGTTCCTTCTCCGCCAGATTTACCATCTCTGCCATTTTAGCCATAACTTTCTGATTCCCATATATGGTGTATACAAGCTGTGGCTCCCCCTTAGATGGGACGGCATCTTGAAGCTCCTTGAGTCTTTTGAACAGCAGGTCAAATCTATCCTGATACTCGGATCGCAGCTTACCGAGGTCCACCGGGCGAAACATTTTGGGCCTTCCCTCTGTTTCCTTTGCAAAACCCTTCTGAACCAGTGCCTCCATAACCTTGTAGGCTGATGTTCGAGGAATTCTGGCAGTGTCAGCAACGGTATCAGCATTTGCCACCCCATGATAAATCAGAGCAGAAAATGCCTGGGCTTCGTATGATGACATGCCCAGAAGCTTAAGCATCTCAGAAATTTCGTTCAGTTGCCCGGTATTAGCTTCCATTGCTAATAATCTGTTCAATATTTAAATCATTTTCCATGAGTGCAGACTCAAGATTTTATAGATAAAAATAGCAATGAATAAGTTAATTCATCTGAAATAAAATAACATAAATGTTGCTTACTGAGCTATTTTTGTGTAAATTATATTCACAGGTACCTTTGGCCTTAAGATTCTGTAAGCCCGTCAAACTTAACTTGAAGTTATCCCTATGGTTCCAATGATAGAGCTGATACAGCAGATTATCATGGCGGACCCTTTCCTGTCAGGAATAAAGGGAATTGAGATATCCGATTTAGGGGAAGGGATGATCGAACTCGATGTGCCGTTACAGGAAAATATTTTGCGAACAGGCGGAATAATGCATGGCGGTGCGATAATGACTCTTCTGGACGCTGCCGGAGGCCTTTCAATATTAACACTTGGGAATCTCGTTAATCAGGTTACCATAAATCTGAATACCAATTTCGTAAGGCCGGTATCTGCTGGTCCAGTTAAAGTAAGGTCCCGGGTTGTTAAATCCGGAAAGAACATTTCATTCTGTAATATTGAACTTCGGAATGGAAATGGTGAAATCTGCGCCACTGCCTCAGGATCATGGTTCGTTTTCAGGTGATTGAAATGTCAGAAACTCTCACCGAAGGAAATGAAGGATTTCTTTCTGGTTTCAAGGTTATTCTTGGTGTGACGGCAAGTATTTCTGTATACAGGGTACCTGACCTGATCAGAGACTTGAGAAGAGAGGGGGCCATAGTGAGAGTTGTACCCTCTGAGGAGGCACTTGAGCTTGTTGGTAGGAAGGTATTTCAATGGGCCTCCGGGGAAGATGTTATTCATGACATTACAGGGAGAATCGAGCATGTTAGTGAATTTGAGGGTGAATCAGATTCGACAGTCTTCGCCGTTGTACCGGCAACACACAATTTCATAGGAAAGGCTTCTTCAGGCGTTGCGGATGATGCACCTTCACTTTTCTTCAGTTATGCGGCCGGAAATGGAAATCCAATTGTTATCTCCCCTGCAATGCATGAGGCAATGTTCTACAACCCCATAATGCGGAAAAATCTTGAGGCACTTGAGGAGATAGGCGTCACTGTAATACCGCCAAAAATGGAGGATGGAAAGGCAAAGATTGAGGAAAACAGGACAATTGAAGACTATATTTGCCGTGCAGCCAGGGGCAGAATTCTTGCAGGAAAGACCATACTGATTATTGGAGGGGGGACGTCGGAGCCTTTGGATGACGTGAGGGGCATACGAAACAACAGTACAGGGGTCACTGCATACTGGCTTGCCAGAACTTCTTTCATATACGGTGCAGAGAGGATAGTATATGTTGGAAACTGCTCACTAGAACTACCGCCATACGTTCACCTTGTTGAAGCTTCTACCACCGCTGAATTTGAAAAAGTCTCACTGGACTCTATCAGGATATACAAGCCGGATGCCGTATTTTTACCCGCTGCCTTGTCTGATTTCAACGTGCCGGCGGTTTCTGATGGAAAACTGGACAGTGATCTGGCTCACACGGTTGAATTGAAACCCAGGCCCAAGCTGATAAATAAACTGAGAAAGGCTACGAAAGCAATTATTGTGGCTTTCAAACTAACTGAATCCAGAACGAAGGATTCAGACAAGATTGAAAATTTGGGGCAATATGCAGATATGGTCGTGGTGAACGAGATCGGATTCCAATCCAACCCATTTGGGGAGGGTAAGAAGAGATACTGGATTCGCAAAGATAAGGAGGAGACGGAAATGAACCTTACTAAAAAGGAACTTTCTGCCAGGCTTCTTGAATTTATAGCGGCTGATTTGGAGGTCAGGGATATTGAAAGTAATGGCAGTTCAGAGTAAAAGAATGAGATTCTCTGATTCACCTGCTTTTATCAGGCATGTCAGGGAAGAGGCCGAAAGCCTTTCTGACGGTCTTGTGGTTCTGCCCGAGAAATGGATAAAGGACACGATTGCAACCGGATCTGAAAATTATAACAGGTTTCTTGAGTATATGAAAGAAGTAAGCGCATCCTTCAAAGGAATTTTCGTTCCGGGAAGCATCTCTGTTGCTGAAGGAGGGGATACCTTCAACAGATCAATTGCTTTCTCTGGCGGCAGGGAGATTGGTTTTCAGGACAAGATATCTCTGTATCGGATGGAAAAGGCTGCCTATAAGTCCGGCAATAGTGTGAATTCGTTTTCCTCCAATGGGATCAGGTTTGGAATTCCAGTTTGTTACGACCTGGACTTCCCTTACTTTGCCAAAGTTCTTTCTCAGAAAGGTGCAGTTCTCATGGTAAACCCATCCCTGATCGCTCAGAAGTTCATCAGGATGTGGCATATATATGTAAGAGGCCGTTCTCTTGAAAACAGAATGCCCGTTATATCCGTTAATTCTTCAGATGATCTTTTTGGAGGAGGTTCAATCATCACTGGAATGAGAGATGAGGGAGATGGAATAATTCTTGAGGAGAGTGTAGCAGGAACTGAAATGTTCTTCCATGCTGAGATAGATACAGAAAACCTGGAACGGCTTGCTAAAGCACGCTTAGATGAGGATCCCGGAAATTATTCATTGAATTTGATTGATGGAGGAGAGAAAGCCCCGGATCTCTGAAGCAGTCTCTTCGGGATGAGTGTAGTGAGGTGTGTGCCCTGCCCCACTTACGATCCTGAACCTGCTCCCGCTGATCATGGAATGCAGAAATTTCCCATTATCAAGAGGGATCACTCTGTCGTTTTCCCCCCATATTATGCTTACAGGAATTGAGAGCGATTCCAGTTCCTCCCTTGATATTTTACCTGTTCCAAATGAGTTCTGCCTTAATATCTCCCCAAGTATTTCTGGATCATTACGGGGATAGTTGGCCATAACCCTTTCGAGAAAAGCCTTCACCTTTTGTGGAGAATCCTCCCCTAATGTTGAATTTGTGCCTGCACTGTCAATTAGTATCAGAGCCCTGACTCCACCATGGTCAAGAGCATAACGAGTCGCAATCCACCCCCCATATGAGTTTCCAGCCAGTATCTTCTCCTTTTCCGGGAAACCCGACAGAAAACTGTCGAGAACCTCTATCTGCTGATGTATGTCCCAGGATGGCAGGTTTCTCGTGCTGTTTCCATGGCCAGGAAGATCCACCATAACCATTCCGTATCCACCATCCAAAACTCTGGCAAGTTTAAGCCAGTTATTGGCCCGCCCTCCCAGGCCATGCAAGAAGAATATCCGGGGATTTCCCTGAACCTCTATGTAAGATACTGGCCCATGCTTTGTTTCCATTCTCTTCCTTTCTGCATTCATGTTCCTATAGGACCTCCTTTGTCGATCTGTTTGCCATGTCGGGAAGAATATCCTGAAAATATGAGGAAGATAATTATTGCCATAGCCCCGAAAATATCAACTGTCAACCAGACAAATACTCCATTTTTCAGAAATGCAGATATTAGAAAGGCACCTATTGAGGGGCCAAGTGCCCTACCTGTTGAGTTTGTCATTCCAAGGAATCCCATGAATCTGGCAACCTTATCCTCTGGAGCAATCTTCGAGACTACAGAATTCATCACGGGGGATGTCATATTTTCCCCTACAGTTATTATAGCCATGGAAACCATAAGCCCGTAAAGATTGCCGGCGAAAGCCACTGAAAGATATCCCAGGCTATAAAACAGCGTTCCAAGTACCATTGGTACCATGTCTGAAAATCTCTTCAGCGCGTTGGTGATAGGATACTGGCCGATAACAACCAGTGCGCCGTTAACCGCATAAATATATCCGATGGATGAACTCGGTATATTCATAAAAATTCCTGCATAGAGTGGAAGAGTAACTGAAAACTGGGAAGCTACCATTGTAAGAAAGAACGTCCCAAAACTGAAAAGGAGGAGGAACCTGTCAAATGCCAGTATCCCAAATTTCCTCCTCTCTCTGGTTTCCCTGTATCCATGAGGTTTAACCCTCCCCCTGATAAAAACTGCGACAATTAAGCCCTGCGCTATACTGCAGGCCGAAACGAGAATGAATATCCAGTGGATTCCGTAAACTATTATTATTGACCCTGTTAGAGGGCCAACCGCCCATCCAAGATTTGAGAGAATCCGATAGACAACAAAGCCATTAACCCGTTCCTTTTCATCGGTAACATCGGAAACAAGGGCAGAGGCCGAAGGAAAGACAAACGCACCCCCCATTGAAGTAAGTATAAAAAGAATCACAACCGGTAAAATTAATGATTTATCCTGAATGATGAAAGAGAGCGAGGAAAAGAGTAGGAAGCTGATAGCAGATCCAAGAAGAAGGGTATTCCTCCTGCCTATGAAATCCGCAAGGCCCCCTCCAATCAGGCTGAAGACTATTGATACAACAGAACCCATAGTGAAAATAATGCCCACTACAGAGATAGGTATTCCAAGGACCTCCTCAAAATACAAAGCCATGAACGGCCAGGTTGCTGCAAAACCAAATGATCTTACTAATGACGCTATGCTTATTGCCCAGAGTTTTCGGTTGGACAGTAAAAAACGATCACTCAGCTTTAATCCCGACGTACCGGCTTTAATACATGGAGATATAATAAAATAGGGTTTTCCAGTGAATTGTTACAGATACAGCCCCTTTACTGAAGCTTTTCCGGAGATCCCTATCTTTAGAACTACATTCTGCCTGTTTTTATCTATGCTATCATATACTGTTGGATCTATCGAGACGTAAAATCCATTCCCTGCAATTATCCTATAATTCTCTGGAACCAAATCGGAGGCAATCACGTGAAATGAGGCTAGCATGTTGCAAAATTCATCATTACAGGGGCCAGGTTTAACGGAGTGGTATATTTGAATGTAAACATGTCCCCTGAGAAAACGGGATGGGTCTCCCCTTATTTCTATTTCCCCTTTTCCCGCTCTTATTCTTATTGAATCTGCCATATCAGTGGCTGAACTTATCTCTGTATGCCTTTAATGACCTGCTGATCTCCTCTTCAGCAAATGTTTGGTCCTCCCAGCCTGAAACATCCGTTTTCTTCTTTTCGAGTATTTTGTAGGTCTGGAAGAAATTTGTGATCTCGTCAAGAAGGTGTTCATTTACATCCTTCAGTGATTTTACATGCTTGAAATTCGGGTCCTTTGTGGCAACTGCAAGTATCTTGTTGTCCTTTTCACCCTGGTCAATCATCTTCATAACGCCAATTGGCCTGGCTTCCAGAACAATACCTGGAAAGGTTGGTATGCTTGTCAGGACCATAACATCAATGGGATCACCGTCATCATAGAGTGTTCCAGGTATTGCCCCATATTCCACTGGATATACTACAGATGAATGAAGAACCCTGTCAAGAACAATTCCGGGAAATTGCTTTGACATTTCAAATTTATTCTTGCTGCCTCGGGGAGTCTCTATTACTACATTGAATGATTTAGGAACA
>JAJZZQ010000013.1 GCA_021797525.1 Thermoplasmata archaeon
CGATCTTGGGAAGGCGATTCGAGGAAATATAAAAAAAAGGCTTATCATTCAATCTGGAAATATAACGGTTCAGGTAAAAGGAAAGAATAGTCGATATTATCAACTCCGGGGCGAATTCTATCAGTAGAGAAATATAATCTTTCATCCAGATTGTTTCCTTTTCATGTAAATAGATATGGGATTTTATTATTTCGTCTGTATTGACGAAATATGGAATCAGATATTTTCATCAGCATTTAATGAATTTTCGGAATCACATTGGAAGATAACTTCGAGACGCTCTGATCAACTGGCAATAATCTGATTTGGTCTTGATTTTCTGAATGTTATGATTGAACTGAAAATCCTGAATGCCCCATTATATACTTCTCATATTAAGCTGATTTTGATACCGTTTTAGAGATTTCCCCACCATTCCATGAAGATGAAGCAAAAAAATTGTGGAAATAAAACCTTGTCATATGCCAATACACGCAAACGGTGCTTTATTTTATGTATTCCTGAAATGTCTTTCGATCATTTCCCTGATCCTGTATCGTTATTGATCAAACTTTGATCTTTTTCCTATTCTGCCTGTTTTCCGGTTCTGATTTCAAATACTTTCTCATGCTGTTCCCTGATATGCTGAGTTCTCTGGCTATTGATTTTATGATCATTTCCTTCTCTCTCATGCTGAGTATCATTTTTATCCATACAGACCTTAGAACTGAGACCCCTGTCCTGACATGGACTGGGAGTCAAAATTAAACCGGCGATGTGAATCATTTTTATTCCTACAAAAATGCACAAAAATCATCCGGTGATCACGCGGGGAGACCATTGAATCAATCGCATCCACATATCTGAGACATTGTACCTTCTGGATGGGGATAATAGCAAGGGCAATGAACAGTACCAACCTACGCAGCAGAGAACAGGATCAGGAGATTCCTGCTCGTGTATAACGGTGAACACACGCAATTGGAATGCCTTTACATATACTGTAACATGATCAGCATTGAAACAGCGTTCCCCATACTGAGGGCTGACCGGAATATTCCACCATAATGGTCAGAAGGAATCAGCAATCAGGGTGACGATGTCCATGCTCCTGTCCCTGACAATAAGGACAGTACTCCTTAGAAACATGACGTAATCAAACCTAATGCAGAGATGCTCTCTGTAGAAAAACGCTGTTTGATCTGGTGAAGCTACAATTTGTTGAGTATGCAAGCAGCAATATCACTGAGCTGGAAATGGCAGGGAAGCAAAAGGGCGATCTTGAGGCACTTGAAAATCTATCATGTTTACAGAAGCAGAGTTATAAAATAATCCAAAAAAATAAAAAAATAAAAATTTAAGGTCTTTACTGTGTGAATGACATGGCAATTGTTGCTTCTGTACCGCCTGTGATATCTGCTGGTATCATCATACCAATATCAATTGCAGAGGGAACCGATGTGAAATGTATGCTAACAGTAGCGTCATTTGTCAGTGGCAATTCATAAACGCCAGTTGGTAGTGGTGTTGTTGTTAAATCACCGAATGTCATTCCGCTTGTTGTTCCAACAATGAAATACAGAACAGGGGCATCGCTAGAACTAAACCCGGAGGCGCTGACAGACACATTGAACCAGCCAGGCCCATTAGACGAAGTGCTGAAGGTTATGTACAAGAAGTTTATGGCCCATGCAGTTTCGTTTGAGATAGATTGGGGATCGAGTTTTCCGAAAATCTCACTTGCTGAGTTCGAAACAGTCGTGAATGATGAATCTTCTACCCCGTTCACCCCCAAGTAATTCGGACCTTCGTGTACCTGAATCGTCGAGCTTGCTAAAGTTGCAGACACTCCTATGTTCCCATTAACCATGACTTCAGCCACGGCAACTGCTGGAAGCAGCACGGACACAGCTATGACCAACATTATTCCAATTCTTTTGTTCATATCTTCTCCTGGTAAGGTTAGGAAATATGGACAGCATTATAGTCCAAAATGGTATATCAAGAATAAGAAATTAAAATATGTATCTCTTGTAGATAAAAATGGCAATAAGCTGTGAGACCCGCAAATGGGTTAGCAGACGGTAGTTTTGATAAGGATAAACTAAGGAATGAGCATCTACAGAGCAATGGGTGATGGTTTTTGATGTATCCTAGCGGCAAGGACACATAAGAAGAGGCTCCTGAGCTTTTATCAATGTTACCTACTACTCGTGTTATATCCCAGAACTTGGGATAATAGGATGCAGGAAGTCATATGGATCAAGTTACTGCAGTGCCCTGATGGTGAAAAATATGCAAATAAATGTTTCAATAAAGGAACCATTTTTTTCTGTAATTGTCGCAATGATGGCAACCAATATCTAATTGCAGATATTGTGTGGCTGATGTTTATGTTCCGGAGAATGAGCCAACAGCTGGGTGACTATTGTTCACAGAAATTTATTAAAAGTGAAAGATATTTTCATCTGCCGATTAGAATGCAAAATATGTACTTCCGTCAGAAAATGCTCCCGGAAAGCTGTATATGTTGATGTACACCAATGAACCTTGTATGCAAGACAGCGAGGATAGAGACGCCCGAATATGTTAATGTCTTTCTGCATTTACATTGCAAATGAGCCTGAATAAACCCAATGCAATAGTAGCATTGACTTAAAAACCACTAAACGTAAAATTATGTGTTCTTGACGATAGAAGACCTATTCCAGGATGATGCCCAGAACAAGCGCCAATTGAAACTTAAATGCCATACTGATCTTGCTATCATTATTCCCGGTTTGCCTGAATGGAGCGTCCAAGGTTTTTGTCCGGAATCCGCATATAAGAGGAGGCCATCCACTCTGGCCTTATTTGGTTTTAAAATTCTCCTCTTGGTGTACCTTCCTGGATTACCGTATAAATCGAAAAAATATCCCATGATTCTGCCAAGATACTTTTCTTAGGGTATGCTCTTCAACCATTTGCGCCACATTTCGTTTCGGATGTTATCCCAATGTTGATAGGCTCCCTGACCATCGTCCCATCCCGCGTAGAATTATCGCTAAGGCTCGGTGTTTTTTTCTTGCCTTAATTCCCTATATGTTAAAAAATCTTTTATAGAACGTCATTGATCCCACTGCAGATCATCCTCTTATCTCTATAGATGGTCCCAACGGGTAAAATTTATCGTTCATAATGGTAAAATGGTGATGGTAAGTGACCTGTAAAATTCCCAGATTAGGGCGCTAGATAGATCTTTCAGGATCGAGAGTACAGAGGGGTACATCCCTGGGTCGTGACAAGTGATATACTGAATTGATACGGTTAAGGGATCGACGCCAATACAACCACATCTCAGGATTCCTTCCCATATTTACAAGTATCCAGAAACCGAGATGTGCCTTCAAATCCTATATTGCCTGATTCTATGCCTTCACTGAGCAGAACTGATCATTCATGTATTTCAGGACGGATACGTAATGATGCCGTCAGATTTCAAAGGAAGAAGACCTTCTCATTCCAAAAAAATCTTGGATAAGCAATGTTTTTCCAATCATTGCTCGGCCACCATTAGTCACCGGCAGAAATGTCCAAGGCCAGTGGTCTTGTGTGGCTTTACCCAGTGAAATGCTGTCTCAGCAGATGATTGCACCAGACGAAATCAGGTCAATATAAAGGCCGGTTACATGAAGTGGCCCGAAATAATTCCGGCCAGTGAGCCAGTGGCATGGTTATGTTCTGCAAATCGGCTTTTTTCTTGGCTTTCTTGACATGCACCGTGGGAGCCAACATAGGAGCCAATATGAACCAGTAACGGAGCCACTATCAGGTTGTGACACGCCATCGTAAAATAAGCATTTGCCAAACGATTGTATGGGTTCAATTAAGGCCAGTGGCCTTCAAGGCCAGTTTTCCGGCCAGTGACGATGACCTTAAATGTACCGGCATCCATGGAGTCCATAATTGGCCTGAAAAACCAGCTCAATACTTGCAGTTTCTGGAAATTTTCATTGCGATGTTGTTGAAAAATGAAAAGCCCATCAGTGGCCCTGATCAAGCTACAACCTTACCGTAAGCATGATACTCCAAGAACAAAAAGTATGTTTTAGAGTTTTTCAAATGATTCGAGAGATCCCAAAAACACCCATCCTTTGGTATTTTGGTTGATTAAACGCTTGGTTGAGATAATATTGCCTAAGATTTACCATATTGGAGGTGATACCATCGTTGTTTTCACTGTTATTTTTGCGAATGTCCATAGTTTGCTTTATCCTGCCAAGGAATCTTGCCCTTACAAGGTTGTAGCACATGGCAGTGAAGTATGTCTTCACCATTACTCTCTGCACTGTCGTAACCATGACGTGAAAGAAATGGAATATACCTTTCATGACGGCGTAAGGATGTCCCACCATTGATCTAATGCGTGAAAACCGCAGGTTCCTTCTTATACTCTTAACCTGAAGAAGATGCCCTCTCACTGCATGATCCATGGTTCCATTGATGCCTTTGTAATCAGATCCGAAATATCCCTTATCACGATAGCATATGATTCCTGGAATTGAAAGATCAATCTGCGAATAATGTACATTTGCCGGTGTCACTGACAGTTTTTCAATGATCTTTATCTCATTTACAATGGTATGTGCCCCATATTCGAAATGTTTCTCATGATTATTCTTTGCTGATGTGCCATCCTTCGATCTGCTGGTCTTTGCATGATCTCCCATGGGTTTGCCGTATTCTCACTTATCTGCCTATATTAAGGAGGCATACTGCACTTTACCCTTCTTGATGCGTTTTTTTTAGCCGTTATCTGATCCCTTATTTCATTGAATACCAGGCGATCCTTTCCTGTCTTTGATAATCATTCACGGAAATGCAATATTGTCTTCCTGTCTGGTAATTTATCTTGATATCCTAGGAAATTAAGAATGATATCCGATCCCTGATCTCTCTTTCTATTTGTGGAACTGAAAGGTTGTACCACTGTTGCAATAGTGGAATCTTTACCATAAACACTGGATCATAATTGGGCCTTCCTCCCTTGTCTGTATTGTTGTCACAAAGATCCGAAAGTATTTGTCCTATCCTTTAGAAGTCAATGCGATCTGATATGCCTGTGAGAGGATAGACAGGCGGCTCTATCTCCCCGTTAAGTTCCGATAATCCTGTGTGGTAAGGTTAATGGATATTGATCATGAGGTCATGAAAAAGGGCTTCGGTGGATGTTTTTGGAAAACCTTTGAAATCACTGATCAGAAAGAAATGAAGAAATCGCTTGGCAAAATGAAATCGCTGGTGAAGTCCACAAAGAATGTAACAGTACTAAATGAGAATAGAATCAATACACTGAAGAAGATTGCAGGGAGGCTTCTTATTGTTACTAATGCTGATTTACCGGAAAATGAAATTGCATGTAAATACAAGGAACATTGGCAGACTGAACGTTCCTTCAGGACAATAAAGTCATTTATTGAGATAAGACCTGAATATCACAAGAAAGTGGAGAGAATAAGGACACATGTGTTTGTATGCGTATAGCCCCTGCTTCTTTAAAGGATAATTTAGAAGAGGCTCACGGTGCCATACCTCATCGCAGAAAAAGCTGCCGAAATATTGTGAGGAATAAAGTCCAAACCCGTGAAATCACCCATGAGGATTGTCTTTGGGTCCGAATTAGATAAGGCGGTCAAAATACCCAATGATATGGAGGGGTAAATCCACAGGATCGTATACTAGTTGGTGCCCTGTCAGAATCAGGTTAGGAATATAAGGAAATCAAGGATTCGTCTGGATTAGGATAACATATTTTGCCGCCATTCTTGCGATACTCCAGGCCAAAAGAACTTTTTATATAAGGGGACAAAGGACATTTAGGGTCCGATTGCAAAGGGATCAATTGGACAACGAATCTATAGGTAGGGTGCCTTTCCGTGCTGGTTAAGATCATATGCAGGATCTCTAAAAGGCGCTGATAAGATCTGCGGTTGAACATCCCTGTGTATTCATCAAGGAGATGTCCCATTTCTTCCATTTGATGGTGGCAACAGTCTGAGGATGAGAATGAATTATGTCTTAACTGACGGGTGCCATGTTTAACTGGTACCCCGCAAACAGCCTTATCTATTGTAGTTTGTCCGAAGATCACAGAATGCAATTTCATGGTCAAACAAAATGTTGAAGTTTGATTGAACCCTAGGACTGTTAAGAAAATCATCGGTTGTTAGAACATGAGAAACATTATAAAAATAAATAAAAAAATATTTGTGAAATTTATATTTGTGTTCAATCTATGTAATTAAGCGCTATACTGGCCTCTCCAGGGTTCGTTCCCAAGCCGTTAGGGCTTGTCTCAAAACCTACATGTATGACTGTTCCTGATGAAACTCCCGTGTACTCCAAGCTGTACGTACCTGCTGCTCCAAGGTTAGCGCTGTAAACTCCGCTTGAAGTGCCTAGCGTTGTGGTAGAAGATAGTGCTGTAGCAGTAGAAATTCCACCAAAGGTCATTGAGGATTCAGAGAAATACAGGTATGTACCGGCGTTGAATGCGTCGCCAGTGGGAACGGTAACGTTTATGAAGAAGTTTCCGGTGTTAATTGCGCTTGTGAAGTTCACATCAAGAACATTGACGGCGTAAAGAGTCTCATTTGTCATAGTTGGCAGGAGTAATGTTCCAATTTCTTCAGCGGAACTATAATGCATGGATGCCCATATGCTTGTTCCTGATGGCATCAGAGCTTGTGCTGCTGCATAATTCGATCCCTGCTCAGCAAAAAATGCCGGACTTCCTACCGTGCTCTCCACGCTTATACTTCCCTGTACCATGACATCGGCCACCGCAACTGCGGGCAAAATAGTAGCCACCATGGCAACCAACAATATTATTGTCTTTCTATTCATGTTCCTTTCTCCTTTTGTCCTTCGTCCTAAACCTTACCAAAAAGCCATAAATTCAAGCAGTATTAGCATTATGAAAGTAAAATATGAACTAATTGAAGCAGAAGCTTCATATAGTCAGATAAATGTATAGGTAAGAACAATGGTGGAATGCTGGCCGTGGCTGCTACCAGCGCACATGTGTCATAATCGGCATGCTTTTCATTGAAAACTGCGTAGAATTGGTTAATGATTTAGAATTGCAATCATTTCACTGAATTAATAATCTGATCGAACCATCTCAGATTATGACTACCAATTTTGATATTGTCCCCAAACAGCGATGAGCGCATCTCATTGAGAGTTCAACGTTCGATCCAAGTGGCGAAATTTTTTTAGCAATATTATAGCCTACAATGAAAAGGAATTTTCGGTACCTGCAGGTGTGAAACATTCAGAAGCCCAAAATACCACCAGAATATTGGTGCGATATGTCAAGTCTGGTTGTTTCCTATTTTAACAGGCATTCCTTATGGAAAAAGCATCAGCCTTCCCATACCCGCCAGTACAGTATTCTGTATATTGACCGTATATGGCTCTGCATGCCAATGAACTTGAAAATTTAGTAACATTTTTTGTATTTTCGCAAAATTCCAATTGTAAATTTCTTTCATTCTCAATGCAATTTTAATCATTCCTGCTTTTTTATTGCAAGCCAAACACCGTGCACTATTCTGTATGAGATGAACGCCTGAACTGTACCCCCCTCAATTCTGAAAGCCAAGCTTGTTGCACCGCATTGAATCGTAATTACGATATTCACAACTTATCTGACTTTATAAGTATGGTTTTGTTTGATAGAATCTTACAACAACCACAGGTGTAGTGCAATAATTATCTGACAAAAGCTCAAAGTTGAAGCTTCAAGAGAAACGCAAATTATAATTTGCCTAATACAATCAAAGTAACATGGCATGGTATAAGGTAGCCAAGGAAGGGGCCATGAAGGATGGGGACCTTTTCAAGGCGAACATAGAAGGAAGAGAGGTACTGCTTATAAGAGATGGAGCAAACTATTACGCAACATCGTGTT
>JAJZZQ010000018.1 GCA_021797525.1 Thermoplasmata archaeon
TATTATAAGCCCCCCGGCAATTTGAACATAGTCTCTTCTCATCTCTATCTGCCTGACCGTACCTTTTGAATGATCATTGCTTCTTATGTTGACCAGGCTACCCTTGTCCCCCAGGAATGCAACCAGGCCCCCATAACCCAGGCAGAAATCGAAGAACATCCAGTCGGAGCCGCTTATTCTGAAAACAAAGAGCATTATTGATATAAGAATAAGGGCGGCAGCATAGTAAAAGAATCTAACAGAATAGAGATACTTCGATACAATTACTGAAAGAATTAGAACCAGAGCATAGAAAAGAGTGCCTGTAATAACGTATAGTATAACGGCAGGAGGAATTACCAGGATATAGGAATACATGAATTTGGAGATGTCAACCAGCACAGTTATAAGGACCAGCAGAACAATGAGAAAATCAATGATGTAAGGATAGTAAATCAGAATAAGATCAGGCATGTTTCATGGGAATTGATTTGAATGTTCTTAAACATAGCCTATGCGTGAGGCAACCTTTCCTAACCAATTAATTTATAAATTTCCATAGTCAATATAGAACAGCAAACAGATTTTATACTGTTTATCAATCAGGTTTTGTATATGACTATATTTCAGGGAGCTGCCCATAAAAAGATCACAGGCGGGAAGTTAACTAGATTCAGAAGCAAGAGGAGACACGAGCTGGGAAGAGAGCCTTCATTTACAAGAATAGGCCCAGATTCCAGAAAGGTGCTGAGAGGATTCGGAGGAAACGAAAAGGTTGTCCTGATGAAAGGACAGAGTGCCAATGTGTACATCCCTTCTGAAAAGAAGACAAAGAAACTCCTTATCCAGACTGTCAAGGAAAACCCTGCAAACCAGCACTATGTCCAGAGAAATATAATGACGAAGGGGACAATTGTACAGACCGAGGCAGGAAGTGCAAGAATAACCTCCAGGCCAGGACAGGATGGAGTTGTAAACGCAATACTCATATGACTGTTACACTTTATTCCCAGTATTTTAGCCATAACCTCAGCAGGAGCTTGGGCAGAAGAATTAACAGAAATGCTGCCAAAAATTTCAGTTTAGACAGGCTTAAGGAAATTCTGTCTGGAATGAATGTCAAATATGAGGTGCGCGAGGGGCATTACCCCAGAGTACCCTGGGAGAATTCCAGGATATTCTTTGTCGAAACAGACCTTAAAAAGTCATCTCTTCTCAAGATTATTGAAAGGCGCCTTTCTTAATGGCTTGCTTTTCTTGAATGTGTAATACTGCAGTGGATGTTTTAGCCATTTGGAATTGCATACCTGGTCATCCCCTTTGTAGCACAAGTGGTTCGACTGCAGCACTGTGCATTTCGGCGGAGAATATTCAGTACTGGAGGTTTGCCCAGTCACATGGTTCACCTGATAGGTTGTAAGTTTTTCCTTGAAATCAGGTGCAGTTCTGAAGAGAGCAATAATCTCCTCACTGTTCATTCCAACCTTGTGCAGAAAACTCACAAGAGTGAACCTCGCCATATGCGGAAGGTTCACACCATCCTTCATCTGCGAGATATATTCCTTTATGCAAGGAGGAAATATTGCATAATCCACGTTTCCCAGCTGCACATCCTGTGTGATGCCACGTTCATCGATCATTTTCATTAAATCATTAAGAATATCCTTAGCAGGGCTTGTATTATTGATTGCATCCTTCCTGGTTATGGATGAATATGCGTCAAACGCTCTCCTTACAAATGATTCCCTGATAATCTTTGAGGCCATCTCCCTGGAACATAGTACCTTACCATGGCTGACGGCCTGGTTTACGAGCCTGTATCTCGGCCCGGAGATTCTTGAACTGAATGTTATGAACTGAGCAACAGGTATGAGATATCTCTCTTCATCCATGGAAACCTCACAGTTTATGCCCATAGCCTCTGCATAGGACAATATATCATCCGAGCTCGTCCTGGTTGATCTCAGTTCTGCTTCAAGTATATCCCTGGTTCTGTTTATTACCCTTGTAGTCAGAACATTAATATTCAGGGCTTTAAGAAACCAGATTGTCAGGGGGAATGCCCTGAGATCCATGATTGATGTTGTGGTTCTTTCCCTTCCACCATCTATTGTTTCCTCTATGAACCTCCTGGCCAGTGACCTTATCTGGCCATTTTCCGGGTCGTTTGAAAGTAGAATGCCAGATATTCTGGTGCCTGACATCCTGAAATCAGGGATCAGCGCAGTGTCCATTGATCAGGAAATCTCCACAAGGTCCCTAGTGGCAGTCGTGATGAGTTCATAGCCGTCTTCAGTGACTATAACGTCGTCCTCGATCCTGACACCTCCCTTCTTGGGCACATACACTCCTGGTTCCACGGTGACAACCATGTTAGCTTTGAGGTTGAAATCATAATTTGGAGAAAGCGCCGAATGATCGTGAACATCCATACCCAGGCCATGCCCCAGTGAATGGATGAATCTGCCTTTGTATTTGGAATGTTCAATCACCTCTCTTGCGGCCAGATCAGCATCTTTCCCATTTCGGTTTGCCTTGATAGCTTCCATTCCCTTTTTCTGGGCCTCATACACTATATCATACATTTCTTTCTGTTCCGGGTCTGCTCTCCCGAAAACAAATGTTCTTGTTATGTCTGAACAGTACCTTCTGTATCTTGCACCGAAGTCAATCAGGACAGTATCATTCTTCTTCAGCTTCCGGTTGCCAGGGCTGTAATGAGGCATGGATGAATTATCCCCGAATGCTACAATTGTGCTAAAGGATGGTTCTGAAGCTCCAAGATTCATCATTTCATATGCAACAAGGGATGCGACCTCGCTTTCAGTCATCCCCTCTCTGATCTTACCAACCGTGGTGCCAATGGCCTCACTTCCTATCCTTGCCGCTTCCCTGATTCTGTCCAGTTCTTCCTTTGTCTTTATCTTCCTTGCCTCGCTGATGGATACGGAGACATCCAGAAACTCCTTGTCAGGCACTACCCTGAGAAGCTCCTTATACCTGTCAAGCGTGAGTGAGGAGTAATTCAGACCAACTGTTGAGTATCCATCGAGCAGTTCCTTTATGTACTTTTCATATTCAGATTTCCTGTTGTATACCAGAACTTCAAGCCCGGTCCTTCTTGCGCTCTCTTCCTCCAGAGATGAGGTTAGAATCTTGATTTCTTCAGGTGTTACAAAGAGGGCAGATCCTTCGAATAGCCCACCATCGACACCCGTGAGATAAAAGAATGTCTTATCGACTGAATTTTCATTCCCCTGCAAAATTAGAATGGCCTCGGCCTCCCTTGCGTAATCAAATATTCTCTTTGGATCCATCAGATATCAACCCTTTATTGCCGGGGCTCTAATTATTTCTTTTCATTTAATTCGATTACACTTTATATGGATCAATGGGATTTAGATTCATTGCTTATTACTGAGATATTCCAGAGCATTCAGGGAGAAGGGAGATACATAGGCATCCCGATGCTTTTCGTCCGGACAAACAGATGCAACCTCAGATGCAGGTGGTGTGATTCCACCTATACATTTCAGGGTGGAACGGAGGTCTCTCTTCAAGAGCTCGCTGACAAGATCAGGGATTACAGACATGAATGGGTATGCTTCACAGGAGGTGAGCCTCTCCTTCAGAGGGAGGCAATCAAGTTTGTTGATCTTGCTCATGAACTAGGCAAAAATGTACTTCTTGAGACAGGTGGGTCTCTCTCTGTAAAAGAGATGGCCAGGAGAGATTCTGTATTCATTGACATGGACATAAAGACACCGTCCTCCGGAGAGGAGAGTTCTCTTCTGGCAGATAATCTCAATTATCTGAGGGCTCAGGATTACATCAAATTCGTAATATCGGATAGGAAGGACTTTGATTACAGCGTAAAATTCCTTCAGGAGAGAAAGCCAACAGTTGAAGCACTCTTTCAGCCTGCCTGGGGAATATCTTTGCAGTGGATCACAGAAGAGGTCCTGGACAGGGGGATAAATGCCAGAGTGCTTCCTCAGCTGCATAAGATCATCTGGGGAGAAAGGAGAGGGGTCTGAATGGACAGAATATTTACCGGCAGATTCTATTTTCGGGGAAAATTTGATGAAGTCGAAGTTGCAGTATCAGAAGGCAGGATTCAACGAATAGGGAAAGCCCTATCCGGTGCGCCGAAGACAAAACTCTGGAAGCCTGCCATACCATCTGGCTTCGACACACACGTTCACTTCAGGGAACCTGGAGAATCAGAAAGTGAGGATTACCGGACTGGAAGCACGTCTGCTGTATATGGAGGCACAACCACCGTGCTGGATATGCCGAACAACCTCATACCAATCAGGGATTATGAGCGTTTCCGGAATAAACTTGCCATAGCCTCAGGGAAGTCATTCTGTGATTTTGGGCTCTACTCCCTCTTTGATGGACGTAATCTGCCAGTAATAGACAGAGATTCTTGTGGCCTGAAGATATTTCTTGGTGGAAGCACCAATTCTCTTCCTATAACTGATGAGAACGATTCCCTCTTACAACTGAAAGACTATGAAAAACCTGTGGTGTTTCATGGGGAAAGTGCTTCTTGCCTTCATCGTCACCTGATCCCCGAAGTAAAGAATCTCAAAGACCATGATCTGTCTAGGCCAGAGGAATGTGAGATGGAATCGGCAAATTTGCTGGCAAAGCACAGTTTCCGTTCCCCAATCATGACACACATCAGTTCTCCGAAGTCGCTTGATTTGCTTCCAGCCGACTTTGCAACGGAGGTCACTCCTCATAATATTCTGCTCAACAATGATATGGATCTTGGTTCCTATGGAAAGTGCAATCCGCCACTTCGAACAAGACAGACACAGGAGGCGTTGCTTCAAGCCTTTCTTGATGGTAGGATTTATGCAGTTTCCTCTGACCATGCGCCACACCCGGAGGAGAGAAAGGGTGAATTTCAGTACGCATCTTCCGGAATCATAGGTGTAGAAACCAGAATACCTCTTCTCCTTGGGCTTGTTGCCAGGAAGATACTTCCCCTTGACCTCATGATCAGAACCTCCTCTGCCAATCCTGCTAAAAAATTTGGAATAAAGAAAGGGATCATTGAAGAGGGTTACTATGCAGATTTCCTTACTTTCGATCTTTCGGAGATCAAAAGGATAAACCCTGAGAAACTGCATTCAAAGAACAGTATAACCCCATTCACAGGATTTGAGGCAGTTTTTCCCTCTTCAGTGATCCTGAGAGGCGAATTTGCCCTTCAGGATGGAGAGATTATTGATGACCCAACGGGAGCATTTACATCAGATCTTATCAGAGAGAACCCTTAATATCAAATCAGCAGTCCCTTCACCATAAGGGATGTCGCTTACAATGTCAGAGATCTCTCTAAGTTCCCTCTCGGCATTAGCGGGTGTACCCTTTACAACTCTGTCCATAAACATTGGAAGATCATTGAAGTTGTCTCCGATCACCATTGCCTCATTTTCCTGGACAGAGTAGTTATCCATAAGCCATTTCAATGCGAATCCTTTATTCTGCCCGGGGTTGAGTATATGCCAGGAAAAGCCGCTGTTTGTTATTTCTACACCAAAATCCTTTGCCATTTTCCCAATCCTTGCGTCGTCTGCTCCGGTTGGCCCATACCCCATTGAGCAGTATCTCCACTGGTTTGTTATAAGGTCTGTTGCAAGCCCTTCTTCAAGTAACCTATCTAATAATTTTCTTGGCTTTTCTATGCCAAAAAATGATCTAACACCTGAGTCGTCAATCATCACGCCCCCGTTTTCACCAAAGACAGGCGCTTCCAGACCTATGAATACCCTTAAAGAATACATTACGGGAATTACATTTCCACTTACGAGGCTCACATTAATGCCTTTAGCCTGAGCCTTCCTCATGGCTTCTATTGCACGTGTAGATATGGCTCGTCTGGAATCTGTAAGCGTGCCGTCCACGTCCATCAGAATAAGTTTAATCACAGTAAGTAATTGCAGAATAATATTTATGGTAAACCGAAAGGAAATCAAGAATCCCACTGAAATTGCCAGGATAAGGATTGATTCCCTTCAGGGAATGATTCTCAGACACCGGGATAACTTGGATTTCCGGAGAAACTGCACAAGAATGATGCAATTGCTTTCCCAGCGTGTGAATATTACTCTGCCCCAGTATTTAAAAAGAAGCTTCTGTAGAAAATGTGGAACACCTTATGGAAAGGAGACATTAATAAGGGTAAGAAGGAAAATAGTGCATGTCAGATGCGGCTACTGTGGTGAGATTAGAAGGCTTCCTTACTGACTTACTCGTTAAGAGTCTCAATCTGGAACATTACCTTGAATCCCTCAAGGGTTGCCTGAATCTTATCTGCGAACCATATTGAGTCATCTGCAGTGGCGCTGTCGCCCCACTCATATATCATATCATGCTCTCCTATGACAGGCTTGAATCCAAGGGACCTCAACCTATTTATAACTTCGCTAGGTTTTGCACCTTCGCTGGAAAATGATACTTTAAGATAGGTTTTCATCGGTTTCATCGCTACATTTAAGCCCCATATATAGTTTTTTCTTGCAGGATTATAAAAAGAATGGTTTAAAAATAGGGAAATATTATGATCCGGAATTTCCGGAGCCTTTTTTACTGAACTTTGAAGGCCACCAGTTGAGCCTCTTAAGAAGCAGCATAACAGCGGGAACGAAGAAAGGCCAGCTCACAAATGTGTCTATGAGGACACCGAGAGCAAGGCCAGCTCCGATCTCCTGTATTATGGCAAGCTGGCTGAATACAAGGGCACCGAATGTTGCAAACAGAAGAGATCCAAGGGTCACGATAACTCCGCCATTCTCTGTAATGCTTTTCGCGATTCCTACAGCATCATCGTTCCCTTTCATTACCTCCTCCCTTACTCTTGTAATCATGAATATATCATAATCAAGGCCCACAGCAAGCAGAGTTATGACAGTAAACATGGGGAGGAATATCAGTATTGACAGATGCAGCAGATAGAAGAGGAAAGCGTAAGCTATGGACAGAGAGATTATAACTGATGCGAGAACCATGAATATGAGCCTTATCGGTGTGAACACAGAACCGAGCTGAATGAAAAGCACCAGGAATATGGCTATTGAGAGAATGGGCACAAGCTTTGCAAAACTGTTTGACGTGAAACTGTATGCATTGTTTAGGCCTTCAGTCAGGCCTCCGACATAGAATTTATAATTTCCATCGGAAGTTGAAGTGATAATGGAGTCCAGATTCTTCACATTTTTTGTAGACTGTGAGCTCCAGGCAACTGAACCAAGCTGGAAATCTACAACCGCATAATGCGTATTGTTCCCTATGAATGTGTCCATCTGTTTCATATAGGTTGACCGGTATGTTGCGTTGACACCTGCCAGATCAGGCGAAACCTGAGAACCATACGGGAAAGTTGGGCCATAGACCTGCGTTATGCCGGTATTATTCATCAAGCGATTCTCCAGTGACGAGATCTGGTTCATCTCGGTAATATTGTATGTCCCATTAACAACGAGGGGTTGCTGGAATTCCAGGATAATATAACCTCTGTCAAAGAAATCCCCATGGAATGAGGAATTTACAACCTCTATAGCCTGGATTCCACTGCTGGGAGGCACTAGAGAGAACAGATCCATGTTTGTTGGTGTTGAGAAATAGACATAACTGCCAACCAGTGTCAGAACAATAAATATTCCAAGGATTTTCAGGCGGTTCCCATGGACTGTTGAAGCAACCTTCTGGAAATATTTTCCCTCCTTTTCCCCCCTGTACCTCCCAAATATTCTTTTCTTCCCTCTTGTCAATATTGCAATAAGCAGGGTGTTGGCAACCAAAATGGTTATGAGAACGCCTATGGCATTGGAGATTCCGGCGTCAGAGAAAAGTGGAATATTCGCAATCCAAAGCGCAAGGTATGATATCCCAACT
>JAJZZQ010000057.1 GCA_021797525.1 Thermoplasmata archaeon
CCTCGGGGTTTATCTCTATGCCAACTGAATTTCTTCCCATCCTCATTGCCTCGATCAATGTTGTTCCTGATCCGCAGAACGGATCAAGGATCCAGTCAGATGTCCTGGTATACCTCATCATCAGCTGATGTGGAATCTGCGGGACAAAATTTCCCCAGTACCATCCCTTGTGACCTGCCTCCCGGTCACGCTTCCCAAGAATCCAGAGGCTGTCTGTTCTGATCTCGTCGTAGGCCTTCCACAGATTTATGTTGAACTCCAGTGAACTGGCACTTCCGGAACTGCCAATGTCTCTTATGACGGATCTTACGTAATAATGTGCCCGGTCGATCCCCCTGGAACCAAGAATCCTGTGCATATGGTCAAGAATGACCGACTTCAGCGGCTCCGGAATATCGTCAGCAAGCAGGACGGCATTAGCGGTTTCTTCCTTGATCTTATTGAGATCACCTTCTGCAAGAAGGTTTTCACAGAGAAAATGCAGTCTTTTTAGAGGTTCTGCAGCTATATTTTCAGAAGTTATGGACATTTGAGGCTTGTAAGTTATTGAACATAAAATTTTAACATTTGCACATATGAAGAAATTTGCTTTCAGAATTTTCCAGAATTGAGGGAGTGAAGATCAGGGGATCCTGCCTTCCAGCCCTGAGATACGTGACCAGGCACAACAGCTTCAGTCAGAGCTCCACCATTATCTGGCCGTTTTCCACCCTGGTTTTGTAGGAATGAAGTGGGCCGATATCTCCTGACCCCTCCGGCGGGCTGATCACGGAGCCGTCCTTTGGGTTGAAAACAGCAAAGTGGTTGGGGCAAATGAGAGTATGATCATCCATGAAGCCTTCCGAGAGATCATAATCCTCGTGCGTGCAGTAACACGATGTTGCGTAATAGTTTGCTCCATCTCTTATAAGCAGTACCTCTCTTCCTTCTATGTTCGCCTTGAAAAGATCCCCGTCCTTCATGGCCCCTTCCTTGGCTACCTTATACCATGCCATGAAGGACACATTATGTGTTAAGGCAATTATATTTTACTGTCCTCTTCCGGATATGCTTGTTTTGTATTTCCTAAATTCACGAACTGAAAGATGATGTTCAATATTAGTTGGACATTTCATGAAACATAAGCCACGCTGGGGCGCACCGAAGAAAAAAGTTAAAAAGTGACCCTGAAAAGTTGAGAAAGATCATAAATGGGAGAAAGCCTTAAACTAAGCTTTTTTACGTAATATGTTAAGACTATTTTTCAGATTACACATCACATCTCTGGCCCTCATTGGCATCTTACTCATGATCTGATGGAGGTACAATCTATTAGAATTTTGCCCCCCAGTTCAAGGAATGATGCGTTCTCCGATCTGGAGAATACTGCAGTTGAATCCATGAGGACATATTCACCCTTCTCCGTGAGTTTTTTCATGACCCTGATGCTCTGATCCCATGGAAGGGATGAAAGCATCCTGGACAGTGAATCCGGGGACATGCTCTCGTCCATTATCCTGCAGAGATATGTCTTCCCGTACAGATAGTGCATGGACTTCATGGGCAGCGGCTGTATATTTCTCAATATCACATATGAGATTATGCGTTGCCACATGGTGGGATATATCTCCTTCAGTACAGGTATGACTGTCCTCTCAGCTATTCCATACAACAGGGCAATGTTCCCGTATTCATAATCCGATCTTACCAGTCCAATGGATCGAGGCTTCACTATGCCATCATGCGTTACAACCCCAAGATACCGGCCAGTGATCTTGTCTGCCCTTTTCTTCTCCCTATTCCATCTGCTGGTCATCTCGTAGGCATAGTATCTGTTCCCTGAAACACGAATCTCAACACCCTTTGTCTTGTATTTTTTAACCCATCCGGCAGATCAGTTATATCACATACCATGTGCAATATTTATGAAGATCTTTGGCAATATGACATAGATGCCATCCAAGAGGCACTAAATGCGTCCCATATTGCAAATTAATCGTGGAGTTAAGGATTAAGCCATTATATGCCGCCAGTGATGAAAAGATATCAAGGGGCTAAACAGAAAGATCACACGAGATAATAGTAATCTATACCAACTACACCATAAACAGTTTTGTGTATCGTTTCAGACTCCCTATTTTCAGCATTTTGTAACTCAGCCAACGATTGTAGCACAACGAAACTTATTTGGTAACAAGTATTAATATATCAATATAAACATGACACTTAATATTATTGGCGAGCGATATAGAATGAGAGTTAATTTCACTGATTGCAGTGTTAAGGGGCACAATGCGATTTTTCAGGGAAACAAGTGGTCAGTGATAAAAAATTATGAAGTAAAGGATAGAACTGGCATCCCATTCAGATCAGATATGGTTTTGCAGCATAAAGTCACTAACGAGACTATTTTGATTTTGAAGCTTGAGAAGAGCTTGAAGTTCAGACGTATCCAGATTTCCACTCTTGGTGTTATGAAAAGATCTCTTGATAATATTGACCTAGCTGTTGTTTCACCTTCAATTAGGAGAGACGAAAAACTTATAATTGACAGTCTTGGATGCATGCATCTCGAGAGGCTTGGAATTTCTGACTCTGATGGAAGCATAAAGTGGCTGTGCGGAGAGAACTCTAATGGCATCAGCAAAAGGAGGGACAGGACAGGAATGGTCAGGGAAATGATGCTTCTGATGAAAGACCACGGATGTAAGATTACTGAGGTTGTTTACAAATGCAACTTGAATTACGAAACTGCAACTAAAATTCTGGATGATCTCATAGCTAAAAATCTGGTTGCTATCTCTTCTGAAGGAGGAACTAAAAAATATCATATTACTGCACACGGCTATGAATTCGTGAAAAGGCTTTCTTCAATAGAATGGTAAAAATGATACAGAATGTAAAAATCATAGAGGGAGGATCATGGGGCAATTTTTTCTTGTCCTAGTACCTATACTGATCGTATTCATATCCCTATCATCGGCTTGGATAATTAAAAGGAACATAAAACACGTCATAATGGATTTGGACCGTAAACTTGAGAATGTAAATTCGGTAAATGAGGCCATTTTTGCAAAGGAGCTTCTAAGGTTCTTTGCCCAGAGCAATGCAAGCCAGTCGGCGGTTGCCCTTTCAAATTCAATAAATGAACAGGAATGTGATACCTCAATTCATAGTCTGGTTTCCAATGCTTCAGGTGACGTAGAGAAACTTTATCTTACCCTAAAGCAATCGCTTAATCCAAGATTGGAATTCTCAAAGGTTAGTTACATATCATCATTCATTCCAATAGTCATTCTGCTTTATGGGGTCATTCTTGCAATTGCCACTTCGGCGACTTATGGCCTATCACTGGGGATCATGAGTTTGAGATATTTCCCAGTTTCTGTTGGAATTGTGATAGGTACTACATTGTTATTCACTTCCGTCATAGTTTTCCTTGTTCTGGAATTTGTCAAACATACGGATATGATCAAAACCGCCATTCAACTGGATGATGCGCTTTCTCGGTGAATATGTGAAATAACTCTAGACTTGCTTGTTTGTGATACATATCTATGATCAGAACGTTTTTATTATTTGCTTTCAATGTTCATTCTGTGCATAAAAAGAAGATAGTTGAAACCGCAACTGCATTGGCGATCATACTATTCGTAATCTCTCTTACGGCATATTCAGGGGTATTTCCCCCCATAAGCGTCGTTGCTTCAGAAAGCATGACGCATTCAGACTACTGGACCTACGGCACAATGAATGTTGGCGATATAGTATTCGTGAAAAAAGTTGACAACGTTCCAGGCAGTGTTATAACATATGTAATCGGCAGAGAAATTGGATACTCTACATATGGGGAATTTGGTAACGTCATATTGTATAAAAATCCCAGTGGAACTACAATAATTCATCGGGCTATGTTTTATCTATCCTGGAAAAATTCTGAGCCTGTAGTTCAGGGGTATCAAAATCAAAGTTGGATGAAGGTGAACCAGTCCTACGTTTTGATCAAAGATGTTGGTTTTTCTCACAGAAACCTTGTTGTTTATCTGAAAAGTATGGTCAATGAAAGCGGTTTCATCACAGTAGGCGATTTCAACTTGGCTTACAGAGGTATATATAATTCTTCCTTGAACGCATACGAAGCTGCTGACCAGAACGTAGGGATAACAAATGCGCCTGTTGGGAAAAACAACATAGTTGGTGTAGCATTCTGGGATTTACCCTGGTTTGGCTTGATAAAGCTGAACATTCTCAAGTTATATGGGCAATGGCCGTACTCTAATGAGGTGGCTAAAAACTCATACGATTACCTCTTGGCAAGTATTGTGATAATTGTGGCTCTTATATTTACACCATATAACAGAATATTCAGAGGGCGAAAAAAGTCATGATGCTATGAAGAACCTGTATTTAAAAGATAATGAATGCAAGTGATTCTAGAATCAATCGGACCATGATGTATATTTTGGAATATATGATGTGACTGACAACACGGATTATTCCTCATCGCATCATGAGAGAGGAATTTCCCACGTGAGATGCCTGTTCGATTTGATGGCTAAAATAACTGAAGATGGGCGATAAAGGGAAAATCCCGGAGAAGAAAAACAAGGATCATAAAGGCCTCATCATGCCCATTATGTTAATCGGCGAGAGCTAAGGTTCAAATAAAGGACTTTTATAGCGTGCCTCGCATTTGCTATACCGGGAATTTCTTTGGTTTGTAAATTACAGGTTCTTTCACTTATCACAAACATAGTGGGTTCCCCTGTGAGAAAGCCACTGATATCTGTATGGCGGCATACAGTTGGTTTGCTTAGCTAAACAGCTTGGCAAAGAGGATTTTTTTCGATCCATATGCATCATACAGCAGATGAGATTTAGCTATGATGATCGCTGAGTATATTACCTCAAATTTGATTGATTTTGCACAAATCCTAACCGGCGTTTACACTATTTCTTCATCTTGATAATACCCTGAGATCATTTCCATGATGCTCCTGTGGAAAATTAGTCAAATTTTTGAGATTTACGCCATAAACTCAAGCTGATCCATGGGATTAGGAAAGGATTCTGGTTGCAAAATATATCTTACTTTGAATTTATCGTAAACTGTAGTTGTGATAGTGAACCTAAACTTTAATTCAGCTCTCGATGGTGCACAAATTAACAATGCTAAGCTCCGGGTTCGGATTCCATGGTGATAACATCCGAAGAAAAGGTGACTTTCGGGACTACTATTTAATTCTAAAAGTTCTATGCTCAAAAATATACAAATAATATGTACTTAAGATTCATATTTTACATTCTTGCCACTTTTATACAGTATCAGATTACTTCCATGCCTAAAAGGCAAAGGAGGAAAAAAATGAATAGAAAAATGATGATAGTGTTGGTGGCTATCGTGGCAACTGTACTGCCAGCAGTGGCTGTGGCGGATGTCATGATAACAGGAAACGTAACAGTGAGTGGGTCGAATATCACTCCATATTACTTTACCACTGGACCAAATTATGCGGCAGCTAATGCAGCAGGTGTAATAAAGTGGACACCCTTATCAAGCGGCTCTTCCATGGGGACAGTTGATCTAGAAGGCGTAACTAACCAGAGTGTTTCCATGGTTAATGTAGGCGAATTCGTATACACAGGAACTGCGTCAGGTACATTCTACTTCAACTTTACAGGTGATTTCCCATCTGGAGCATATGCAGTGTTTAGTTCTTCTGAAATCACACTCAGCGAACTGAGCTCGGCACATGAGGTTCCGCTATCGGGAACGTACAGTGCAGTTGCACCAGTGACAGGGGCTTCAACGTTTTACCTGAGCTTCTATCTCCCGCCTGGCACGTACAGTGGTGATTCTTTCACCATGACGGTGAGCTTCGTATCTTAAATGTTTCAGTGGTAGAAATACCACTGATAATTTTTAGGAGGTTAATATGAACAGAAAATTGAAACTTTTGCTGATTATTTCAATTGCAACCATTATTCCATCAGTAGCGGTTGCTGATGTAATGGTATCTGGAACCCTTACCATAAGCCAGACGATGGCGGTTCCTCCGGTGCATTTTGAGCCAGGAAGCAATTACAATACAGCAAATGAACTTGGATTGATAACCTGGACACCAAACTCTCCATCAGGCAGTATGGGTACAATTGACCTGGAAGGTTCTACAAATCAGACAGTTACTTTGGTTAACGTATTGGATCTGAACACCAGTGCTGAGTCTATTTTAGGGGCAACCATATACGTGAATATAACTTCAACAAATTTCCCGTCAGGCACGCTGTATCTTTCAAATGTCCCGCTGGATATTGAAATGGTATCTACAGGGACTTTTACGGGTATTAGCAGCGGGCAATTTGTTGACTCGCTATCTCTTGACTCAACCGGAAGCATACACTTCAGCGTTACCCCTGATACAGCCCAGTATATCAGTTTTGAATTGCCCGCAGGATCCTATAGCGATAGCTCTCTGACTATTACAGTGCAGTATGTAGCAATGGGGGGACAGTCATGAATCCGAGGATGAAATTGATAATAGCAATAGCGGTTGCGTTAGTGCTTCCTACTGTTGCCATAGCTGATGTTATGGTGACAGGGTCGGTTAATGTGCAGGGCTCTAATATCTCAGGCGTCTGGTCATTTACATATGGTCCAAATGCTCCCCAGGCGGCCGGATTCGCATCTATAAGCCCTACAAGTACCAATATGGCAGATGTTGACATTGAGAATACACTGAATATGAGTGTATTTGTCATCGATGCATTCCAGATTAACTTTGAGTCCACTGGGACATTTTACATGAATGTAACTGTGAGTTCAAGCTTTGGCGGCGATGCGCAACTTTATTATTCGACTTCACCTATGACTTTGTCTGACTTTACAGGAGAAAGCCCATCATCTATAGCCACAACTGCTCCGTCGCCAGTATCAGGAAGTGGAGTTCATGAATTCTCACTTACAACAACGACTCTTCAGTCAGCCACATTCACCATAAGCTCAACTAGTGATCATATATACCTTGGATTTTACCTGAATGCTGGGACCTCTGGTGGAGAAGTGCTTTCCTTCACTGGGACGCTCATCTCTGTATAGATTTAAATTATTATTTTTTTTTTTACTTATTTTTCAAGTGACTTATCTGCACAGCACAGATTATCATAGATAGTGTATTGAATCTGCTGTAAAATTGAAAAGGTCCTGCACAATTCGGATTTGAAGAGGCGAAAATATGCAGAACCAGTTAGATGTATTGAAAGAGATAATAAGTATTTTCCTGAAGGACAGCAAGGAAGGAAAGAAACAGCTCATAGAGTGGTTTCTCAATGACGTCATGGAGGAAGAGGCAAGAGTACAGCTCTCATCCATGCCATACGAGAGAACAGAAGAAAGGAAAGGACACAGGAACGGAACGAGAACAAGGAAACTGAAGACAGTCGACGGTGCACTGGAACTGAAGAAACCACAGATAAGGGAGTTTCCCTTTCAGACCAAGGTGTTCGAGAGATATTCAAGGGTTGAGAAGGCTCTCCATTCCGTCATACTGGAATCGTACATACAGGGTGTTTCGACAAGAAATGTCATGAACGTTGTTGAATCTCTCGGTGTTGAGAACATTTCCGCATCGTATGTCTCAGCACTTGCGTCTGAACTGGATGCAAAGGTGAAATCATTCCTTGAAAGGAGTATAGACCGACCCATGAAATTCATCTACATAGATGCGACATACTTCAAGATAAGGGAGAAT
>JAJZZQ010000048.1 GCA_021797525.1 Thermoplasmata archaeon
TTCCCAGAAGATACATAGGAAGAAGGGTTTATGTGATAATCACAAAAAATCCTGGAACTGTTCAGGAAAAGGGTAAAAAATAATTGCGTCCCACACCCAGTTGGTGAGTATGGATGATAAACAGCGTTTACCAGTATGATTATTCGTTAATCATCTCAAGAACTGTTAAAGATGATTTCTGACATATAAATTTCTACACTAATATATAACTTAATAGATAATATCTTTAGTGTAAAGGACCTTGCAGAACTCCCCCTTGAGAGATGCTATTGCAGAATCGTGCACAAGTTGAGAGCCTATAGTTGATCCGTCTGCAGATTTCCTGTCAAATGCAGCGCAGGCGTCATATATGAGCGATGTGTTGAATCCATAATCTGATGCCATTCGAACTGAGGTGCTTACACAGTGGTCTGTAGCTATACCCATGAAATAAAGTTCTGGCCTTTCAAACGACTTGAGCATTTCAAGAAGTTCTGTGCCTAAGAAAGCACTGTGTACGTGTTTTGTTATAATGGCCTCATTGCCAAGGGGCTGCGCTTCCCTGAAGAACTGGAACCCGGGCTTTCCTGCCTTAAGTGGCGATGACTCACTCATGGAGTCATGCCTTACATGAATTATGCTCCCACCAGATCGACGCCAGTACTGCATAAGTTTCGATACATTGCTTTCGAGATCAGGGTTGTTCCTGTTACTGTACTTGCCTTCCATGAAGCCTTTCTGAATATCAATGGGAATGAGAATAGAATTTCTCCCTATATCCATGTTGCAGAATACTGCTCTGGATTATTAATTTAAAGTACTTCCTTCCTGAGATCCAATTGCGCTGTTCTTTTTCTCTCCAGGCAACATTATACCGGATAGCAGGCCCAATAATGATGTGGCTAATATGAAAAGCCAAAGCAGATAAATATCCATGTAGTAAAGTTCAACCATCGGAAAGCTCACCACAATGAAAGCAATTGCAACAAGTATCCTCTGGAAAGATGCATATATCCCCCTGTTCTCCTTTCCAACCATTCTCACTTCATATCCCAGGGCCCCGGATGTTGGAAGAGGGCCCGGGATCATTACGGCCACTGATGCAAAATATAGAATTCTATTTCCTGAAATTGTTGAAATGAATATCAACAGATACGAGAAGACGTCTATGATGCTTATCATTATTACATATGCCTTTCCATTGTTGGGGAATTTTTGAAGTACAGATTCCGCGAGCTTTCCGAATGGTATAGAGGCAGCAAAGACAGCCGCCAGCAGCAATATGGGGACCTCAGGGCCCAGGCCCAGACTTACTCCTGTCAGAATAAAATAGTATGAAAAACCATAGAACCCTATAGCCATAAAAATTTTTCCAGCATAGATAGGAATAAGGAACCTCCTTCTTGAACTGAGGTTTCGCAATCCCTGTCTCAGAGACTGGGAGGCAATGCTGGAAACCTGGAGTGCCATGCCTGTTCGGCTGTCTCTGTACAGAACAGTGAAAACAAGTGATACGGATATTATCAGAAGTGTGGGAAATATGATGTACGCATATCTAATGGATGAAGTTTCACCTATGAAATATGCCACGACCATTGCCAGGGCCCCCCCAACCATCTCCATTGTGAGTATCCTAGCATAATTGGAACCCATAAGCGAGCTCCTTACAGCCTTCCCTATAAAAGAGTTCATTGATGATCTGAAAGCGTTCTGGCTGGCAATGGCTATCAAAATCGCCACTGGTATTGCAAATATGAGGCCATCACGGAATAGTGCCCCGGATAAGGAGAGCACACCAATGGAAACTGAATATACTATGGATCCGACAACCATAATTGAATAGCTATGCCCTCTATCAATTGCCCGCCCCTGTGGAATCAGTATTGCCAGTAGTGCCAGCTGGCCAAGGGAAACTCCCAGAGCTCCCCAGTAAAGTGATACACCCTCCCTCTCTAGAAGCAGATAGAGTGTATAGCCAAACAGAGTCATCAGAAGAGAATAGAAGAGATTTACAATGGAAAGGCCCGTAACGAAAGGGTTTATGCCATTGCTCTTCGGATTTGAAAGGTCTGGTTCAGACAATTAACACGTCAAACACCAATAATATATATTATTCTTTTTCATTTTCAAGATACAGGTATATTATTGCCCTAATCCTTGGGTCATGTGATAAAATGGTTCAGTTCTGCTGGAAAATTATCAACATTTATTATATTGTCACCCCCCATACTTGGGCCAATGTTGTACACACCACTAAAATTCTGGTAGGGCATTCGCCCGGCGACCATAACATATTGCCCCCCCGACTTCTGGAACAAACTGAATCTTGAAGAGTTCGGGTCGACCACATTCTGGGAAATCTCCAGGAATGATACAAGTTTATCAGCAGTAAGTTCCGGACTGACAACGACCTTTGATGCACCCGCTACAAGGGAATCAACAAGGTCTCCAACCCTGAATATCAGATTAAACACTGTAAACTCAAAAAATTTGGACAGTTCATTGTATATTTTGAAATTAGTCTTTCCGTCTATTATGGAATCCAGATCGCAGACCATAATCTCTTCAATCCCCTCCTTCATGAGATCATAGGCAGTCTTTCGGCCAACAATCTCTTTCTTTCTAATTACCACAGACGGAATGTGCACTTTCATAGCATGTGAAGATTATATTTTAATTCTGGCTTAAGTGACAGAGATTGACATTGTCTTTTATTGTCTTCTAGAATTATAATATATGACTGTGCAACATAAATATATTATTTTTAAAGTGACTTATTAACTCCCAAAAAAGAGAATTGCAATAATATAAATATCTATTAGGTATTATATTTTATAATGTTCTCCAATGCCAGGTCATATGTTGTTAAATTCGAAAAAATAATGGTCCCTATGGCCAAAGGCCAGCAATCCCGCTTGCCTTTAGAAATCGCTTTTTATCTGGCAGGAAAGTACTCCGGTGAAATAACTGCACTGACCATAAAGGAGGAGATGAAGGAACTCACATGGAGCGACAAGGTTAGAATAATAACCAACGCATACGAGGATGGCAAAGACCGCAATATCAAGGTTGTGCCCAGGGTAAGGACGGCAAGGAACATAAAAACTGGAATCGTAGATGAACTCAAGGAGAAGAATTATGATCTTGTCCTCCTGGGAACGCACAGGAGGAGCGGAATGTCCGGCAGCACTTTCGGATCAATAGGGGATTATGTCATAAAGAATAGCACGACACCTGCCGTTATATTCAGCATAAAGAGAAATGAACTTCCATACAGGAATATACTTCTACCGGTGGCAGAAACAATAAACAACAGAATGGCAGTCTCCTTCGCCCTTCATCTGATGAAAAGCTCGAATGCATCTCTGACTATCTTGGATCTCAGAAAGTTTGATGAAAAGAGAACTCACGGTTTTCAGCACCTTTTTGACAACCTCGGGGAGATTCACACCAGGTTTGGAGACGGAATCACTGTGGTCAGGGGAGGAGACAGCGGAACAATTACAAATCAGATAAACGGTGCTATTAGAGAGTACAGTGCTGATCTTCTTGTACTTGGACTTCGGTTTTCTCAGGACAGGAAAATAAGGGTTAACTCGACACTGAAGGCTCTTATTAAGGAATCACCAATTGACACGGCTGTACTGAGAAGATAGCCTGAAACCCTGCTGCCCATGGTGTCAGTAGCCCTTTATAGCCCCGTTGCCTATTAGCAGATTCAGTATTGCAAGGTTCAGCTGGACTGTATTAACATAATAGGACCCGAAGAGTGGGAAATTCTGCTCGACGTACTTTGAAACCGTTTTGTTCAGGAATGACTCAAGAGACGAGTTGCTCACATTCTTCCCTGCAGCAAGAAGGATAGAATGGAGGGAACCGGTTATACGAGGTATCTGATCCTGTGCCCCCAGGAGAGGTATATCTGGATCAACTCCAGAACCTGAATAGGATACCATTGAATATGGAATTTTTGAAATGTTTACAGTTGGGTTATCGCTGATGAATTTGCTTATAAGGTTCCGTGTCTGGTTCAGAGTCTGATTCGCATCAAGGGCATATGGGCCGGAGCCTGAACCAGTGTAGTTATAACCTGTCGCAGAAGGCCTGGGCTGGAAGAAATAGGATTCGTTGAATGCCTGTGCCAGCAGATACGAACCATATACTGTACCGTTCTCCTGTATCAGAGATCCGTTGGCCTGGAATGGATCCAGGCCCTCTGCCGCCAGTGATGAGACCGTTGGATATACGAACCCGAGAATAAACATGAAAAGGGCAGCGAATGCAAAGAGCTTGATAACGGATTTAGGCTTCACCAGTGTACACCTCCTGCTACCAGGATTAGATAGATCACCTTAATAACTATGAAGGGAAAGATGACTCCTCCTAGCCCATAGATGGTTATGTTTCTCTTGAGCAGGTCATTTATGGAGGTAGGTTTGTATCTTACACCCCTCAGAGCCAGAGGAATGAGCATCAGCAGAATAAGGGTGTTGAATATGAGGGCTGAAGTTATAGCAACAAGCGGATCTGTAAGGCCAAGTATGTTGAGGAATCCAAGCTGGGGGAACACACTGAATATGGCAGGCACTATTACGAAATACTTGGAGAAGTCATTAGCCAAACTGAATGCTGTCAGTGAACCTCTTGTTATGAGTATCTGCTTCCCCAGAAAAATAACATCCATCAGCTTTGTTGGGTCACTGTCCAGATCCACCATGTTTGCCGCCTCCTTTGCGGCCTGTGTTCCGCTGTTCATTGCCATTCCAACATCGGCCTGTGCAAGTGCAGGAGCATCATTTGTCCCGTCACCCACCATTGCCACCATCCTCTGCCTGTCCTTCTCCCGGAGAACAACGTTGTACTTGTCCATGGGGGTGCTGTTCGCAACATATTCGTCGATGCCGCTCTCCTTAGCTATATACGCGGCGGTTATGTCATCATCACCGGTGCACATAATTGTCTTGATGTTCATTTTTTTCAGAAGTTCAAGCCTCTGTCTGATGCCTGGTTTTAACATATCGTTTAATTCGATTACTCCAAGGAATTCTCCATTTCTTGCAACTGCTAGAGCAGTTCCTCCACGGGCCGATATGCCATTGCAGAGACCTTCAAGATAAACATCAGATATATTGTACTTCGCCTTTATGGACTTGAGTGCGCCCTTAACGATCTCTTCACCTGAAGATTTGATTCCACTGTACTTGGTCTCAGCTGAAAACGGAATGAAATCGTACCCTTCCAGGTCCTTCATATCTGCAGTCACTCCTTCTGAGGAAGCAAGCTTCACGATGGACATTCCCTCTGCTGTCTGGTCCTTCAGGGATGCAATGGCACAGGCACGAACAAAATCAACGTATTCAACACCTTTCTTAGGATAAAATTTCACCGCTCTCCTGTCTCCCATCGTAACAGTACCTGTCTTGTCAAGAATGATCGTATCAATGTCACCGGCGTTCTCCACAGACTTGCCGCTCTTTGCTATTATATTATACTGGGCAATTTTGTTGATTGAAGCTATTCCTATTGCTGGAAGAAGCCCTCCTATGGTTGTTGGAATAAGGGCGATAAGAAGGACTATGAAAATTACAAGATTTGGAGTAACAGATAGATAGCCGGATTCGGCGAAGACCGCGCTAACAACTACCAGGAAGACCAGAGTAACCCCGCTGAGAAAAACTGTGAGTGCGATTTCATTTGGTGTCTTCATTCTCTTGGAAGATTCCACAATGTTGATCATCCTGTCAAGGAAGGTTTCTCCAGGATTGCTTGTAACCTTAACAAGAAGGCTATCTGTCACAAGGATGGTACCGCCTGTAATGCTATCACCCAGAATCTTCCGTGAAGGCCTTGATTCCCCGGTTATGCTCGACTCGTTTACAAAACCGGTTCCCTCTATGATCTCCCCGTCTATAGGAATGGTGTCGCCTTTCTCAATCTTCAGAATATCTCCCTTCTTCAGATTGGAATAGGATATTTCCTGGATTTCATTATCCTTGACCACTTTCCCGGTTACCTCCTTTCTAAGGTTCTTCAGGGATTCTGTGATTGCCTTGCTCTTTCCCTCTGACAGGGATGCGCTCAGATTAGAGAACAGTATAGTGAGAAACAGCATCAGGACCACTGACACATAGAACTCTTCATATACAGTAGTATCTGGTATTCCAAACTGAGCAGGAAAAATTGCAGCAAATACAGATATTATAAAAGCCATCTCAGTTACAAACATCACAGGTGCTGACAGCAGGCGCCATGGAAGGAAACCATAAATTGAATTCAGGAAAGCATCAAAATACCTGTTTTTCATAACAACCCCCCTAAAAACAGATTAAAGTCCTTTGCCCAGGACAGAAATGGTCCCAGTGCAAGAACCGGGAAGAATGAAAGCACCCCAAGCATTATAATCGTAACAAAGAGCATCAGAGCGAATAGAGGCGCCCCGGTTTCAATTGTCCTCCCCGTTTCAACTTTCGGGCTCTTAGTGGCAAATGACTGTGCAATTGCCAGCTGTAACCCCATCAGAATAAAACGGCCCATTAGCATCAGGATGCCGTCTGCAATGTTGAAGAAGGCAGTATTGGTTGCGAAACCACCCACCTCAGAACCATTGTTTGAAGCTGCGCTCAGGAATTCATAGAGAACACTGGATATGACATCTGGTCTGGGATTTGGATCGCCTATAACCAGAGCAGGAAGAAGCATGGTTATCCCAAGTGGGATCAGAACAAGCAGTGGATGCGTGACAAGAGACAGTGTTGAGTATTTGATCTCCTTGGAGCTGATTTTTATACTCATTAGCTCCGGAAGCTTTCCCACCATCAATGAGGTAATGAATATTGCGAAGATCACATACATGAATATGTTCAGGACACCTGTTCCAACACCACCGAGCGGATCGTTAAGAATGAGATTACCCATTAGCCCAAGCAGACCCGCCGGGGTGAATGCCAGAAGAACAGAATCAGCGGCTCCGGTTGATGTAAAAACGGCTCCTGAAGAGAATATGGAAGTTTGCGAGATCCCTATGGCAGTCTCTTTCCCCATCATGTTCCCTGTAAATAGGGTTCCAAGTGAGGTTATTGAGGGAATGCCGCTGTATTCTGCGAAAAATGTCATGAATGTTGTAAAAAAGAAGATTGAAATAAGTACGATATAAAGAGTCCTGGCAAAGCCTCTGTTATTGAATACCTTCCCAAGGGAAAGTATGGAACCCAGAGGGATTAAGGTGAAAGAGAGGAATTCAACCAGATTAGTGAACCAGTTGGGGTTTTCAAGAGGCATGGCAGCATTTGAGCCATAGAACCCCCCACCATTAGTTCCAATGTTCTTTATGGCTTCCCATGTTGCCACAGGGCCCAGGGGCAGCCGCTGAACACCTCCAGAAAGTATAGGATTAACATTAACGTACTGGCTTAGATCCTGCGGAACCCCGGAGAGTATGAATATTATTGTGATAAGTATCGTAAGGGGAAGTATCAGGTAGAATACAGATACAAGAAAATCTCTGTAGAAATTTCCTATCCTGCCGTTCTCGTTGAGTATTCCACGTATAAATGCCATTGATACAGCAAAGCCTGTTGCTGCTGCAAGAAACATAAGGCCTGTGAGTACAAAGGTCTTGCTCAGGTATGAAAGATGAAGTGGATCTGAATAATGTTGAAGATCCGTATTTGTC
>JAJZZQ010000072.1 GCA_021797525.1 Thermoplasmata archaeon
TGATCTGACCACAATGTCCTTCCCTTCCATGACAATTGGGATAGTTTTAGATTGCACCTCAGTAGGTGACAAAAATCCCATCTGTCTAAGATTTTTCAATAAACCATCAATTGGTTCAATTTCCTCAAATTTCTGCATTTCAAAGCACTTAATCTGCTCACACAAAATCCTAATTAATTCTGCATTAGCTTATACCCATATCCATGTAAAGTATTAAATCATTATCTCATGGATCCAAAAGGAGTGGTTTTGCCAGATAGTTTCCTGTGTAAATTAGAGCCTTATATATTAAATGAAAAGCATAATGGCCAGTCTATTTTCTGTAATCAAAAGTGTTGTTGAGAATAAAACAAGGTTTAAAAGTAAAATAATTGGATGTTAGAATATTTAGGAATTAATGTTTTCATGGCTTTTCAGGAACCTGTTGAACCATTTCAACTTGATTTCCAATCTGTCTATCATGTTCTTTGGAACGCCGCTTCTTGCATGTTCGTGGTTATCATCCTGATATCTGACCAATTCAGACTCAACGTTATTTAGCCTGAGGGCCACATAAAACTGTTCGGCCTGTTCAATAGGGCACCTGTAATCCTGCTCCCCTGTTATAAGCATGGCGGGCGTCTTGACATTCTCTACATAACTTATTGGAGACAACTCCATTAGCTTCTGCATTCCCGTTTTCGAATATGGCCTATCTATATTCAGTTCAATTGTGTTAAACCAGAATCCTATATCACTGGTTCCGACCATGCTAAGAAGATTTGAAATTGATCTTTCAGATATAGCTGTCCTGAACATATCAGTTTGAGTAACAATCCAGTTTGTCATGAATCCGCCATAGGAACCGCCTGTAAGCCCCAGATTTTCATTTATTCCGTAAGTTTCTCTTATAATCTTAATGAATTTCTTTACATAATTGTAGGCGGAGCCTGCCCAGTCTCCCACACATGCTCTGGCATACTCAGCACCGTATCCAGTGCTTCCGGGAGGATTTGTAAAAAGTATATTGTATCCATTTGTGAACATATGCTGGAATTCAATGAAATAGGAATTTCCATAGGCATCATGAGGCCCCCCGTGAATGAACACCAAGGTTGGCGATTCCTTTGAATTCAGCATGAAAAACCCCTCCCCTCCATCCAGCGTTAAGGTATCGGCAATTTTACCCTTAACATATGGGTTCAGATCGTAATCCCTATGGAAACAGATGATGGACGGATGAACCTGAGTAGAATAAACATACGCCATATTCTCTGAAACATCAAAGTCCATTATGTTTCTCCTCTCTTCCGTCAGTCTTTCGACCTTTGTACCGATCCGATATATGAACGATGATGAGCATTCCTGGCCAACGGCATACAAATCATCCTTGCAGAATTTCACTAAATATTTTGCACCTGCGAACGAATCAGATATTATTGTATTTGATGAATCGTTTCCAAGCACAAGGCTCCTATCTTCCTCGGGAAAGATTATGCTGTTGATTTCCCATGGTTTCAAGCCGTAATGGCCCGAAAATGCTATTCTTCCCTTGTCTGATACATCGAATCCGTTTATTGTGGCCGATTCCTTTAAAATTCTCTTTATTCTATTTCCAGTTGGATCTATCTCCACTAAATCACTCATGGAGTAATCGTCACCAAATTAAGTGGTCTCTATGATTATCCTACCACCGTTATCCCTTATGTCCAGAACATCAAAGTTTCCTCCGTATATCTTCAGCGGAGTGCTGCCCACCTTGTACAATCCATAATAATTCCGTAGCAGACCTCGGCCATTGAACCTGTATTTCAGCCTGTCAGCATAGAAAGGAAGATCTTTATCGGATTTTTCAGTGGCTGCAATGAGAATCCTATTTTCCGAAACAGAAAATGAGATAATTTTTGCAAAGGACGCTATCTCCTTGGGCTCTTTCCCAGATTCAAGGCACATGAGACTCTCTTTATCCTTTCCATAGCGGATATAGTAGACTATTCCATCAATAACCTTTGGGGATCTTTCAGATTCACCAAATGTTATCTGTTCCGGATCCGAATTTCCTATGATCCTGTAAATGCAAGATTTGTATTCGCCATCCTTTATGTACTTCTGCACAAAGTAGACTGTATCCCCGGAAACGCTGATGTCGGTTGCTAATTTTATAGAATATGCTTCCTTGGCCTCCATTCCGCGAATATAAGTGTATACTCAATAAATTTTTTCCAGTCTTGCCAGGGTTAGATGGGATATCTTTAGATATGCAAAGCATTTTTGAATTCTTCATTTCTTTGTTCATGCTGGAACCATCAAAACCCTGGTCAATTCTCTTCATTACCTGAATGCATTCATTTAAAATTATTCAAAACCTAAGGACCAAAATTTGGCAAATAAAATTTTTTAACCTCATGAATCAATCTTAAAATCACAATCTAGATTGGAAGGGTGACCCTAAGAGACATTTTCTGGAGTCGCGGTTTTTATTGCTTCCCCTGAGTTATCTTCCGGGTGGACCGGCTCCACAATAAGGTTGTTTCCTTCGATGTCGGTGATTCTTACCTCAGTCCCCGGATTAAGGGAATCCGATTTTACTGACCTAACTCTCCAGAGCTGTGAATCTACCCTGGCCTCTGTGTAGCTCTTCTGGTTTCTCACAATCACCCCTACTTTACCAATCATAGATTCCTTTCCTGTCATAGGCCCTTTTATAAATTTCCATCTTGCCATCAGTCTTCCAAGCCAGAAACCGAATGCGAAGGCAACCATGATGGCAATCCATAGTTCAAGGATGGTCGTCAGAGGAAGTCCCATGATTATCTACATTCTAAGTGAATTCTGGCTTATAATCTTTAGGTATCAAAACTTACCTCGGCGATCCTGTTGCCGGTCCTGACATTTACAATGGAAAATGATGATATATACCCGGTATGATGATTTAAACTGATGACAACATAACCATAATACGATAGAAATCCTCCTGGCATGCTCACATTCATGGCCAATCCAGAAGCTATGGGTATTGAGTATCCTGCAGAATATGGCGCGAACATTGACTCATCTATTGCTGTCCCATTTTGGAGCAATATTTCAGCATCAAGATACTTCAATGATAAATTGCTAGACATGCCACTGAACGTAAAAACGTACTCCCCGCTGACCAGATTTCCTGATGCACTTGTATTATTGCTGTACTGTATAGTTACAGTGGATGATGAGGGTGAAGATGTTGGTACATAACCTGAGAAAATACTGTAAGCGGATGCGATGATTGTTACTGTGATTGCTATGAGCAGAATGGTTGCGATTATTGGCGAAACAGCATCGTCCTCCTTCATTACATTTTTCATTCTGACTGAAAAGGAGATAAAGAAGTGGTTTAAATGTTTCTTATGATGGATTCAATAATACTGCACAGCCATGAGACACGATATAATTTTAAGAACCTCTACAATTATGTAATATGACCTTCAAAATGTCAATTCCAGGATACACATACGGAGACATTATTTCTCAAAAGCATACATGTGATGGCCAGGATCTGTCCCCAAGGATAGTATGGTCAGAGCCACCTGCCTCTACAAAATCTTTTGCCCTGATCCTTGAGGACCCTGACGCCCCACGTGGAACATTTACACACTGGGTTTTATATAACATCCCGGCCGAAACAAAGGAATTGCCAGAGGGAATAAAGAACGGGGAAGAGAAGGTAGAAAAATTCACCCAGGGGCTGAACGACTTTGGAAAAATAGGGTACAATGGTCCATGCCCCCCGGGAAAGTCAGTCCATAGATATTTCTTCTACTTCTATGCACTTATAGAGAAACCTGAGATCGGACCAAATATGAAAGCATCAGACATAAAGAAATTGCTTGATTCCAAGCTGATCAAACAGGCTTCATACATGCTAAAGTATGGAAGACATTACGAGCAGAGCAAATAGGGGAAAGGGTTGCCTGATATCTCTGTCAAAATTGCGGACATCAAATTCCAGAATCCTCTCCTTCTCGCTTCAGGGATTCTAGATGAAAATGGATATTCAATTAGAAGGATTCTGAATGAGGGTGCAGGAGGAGCAGTTACAAAATCAATTGGAACTGAAGAAAGAAGTGGCTATTTTCCCCCTGTTGTCGTTCCGCTTGATGATGGGCTTCTTAATGCCGTAGGGCTACCGAATCCCGGAATAGATGAATTTGCTAATGAGATGAAAATATCACTGGAGGCGGGTAAACCTGTAATAGGCAGTGTTTTTGCATCCAGTGCTGATGAATTCATCCACCTCTGCAGGAAAATGGAAAGCTATGGTGCATATGCAGTGGAACTAAATCTTTCCTGCCCACATGTAAAGGGCTTTGGCTCTGAAGTTGGCTCCGATCCTGATCTTGTTGAAGAGATTGTTAATTCACTGAAGTCTGAGATTAAAATACCTGTATTCGCAAAACTTAGCCCAAATGTAACAGACATTGCCCGAATAGCTGAGGCCGCGGAAAAATGCGATGCTTTTGTTCTAATCAATACAGTCAGGGGGATTTCTATCGACATTGCCGCAAGAAAGCCTGTTCTCAGCAACAAAGTGGGAGGACTCTCCGGACGTGCTGTTAAACCTGTGGGAATCAGGGCAGTCTGGGATGTATTTGAAAACTTTGACAAACCCATATTCGGGGTTGGCGGAATAGAAAATTTCCAGGATGCTGTTGAATATATAATGGCTGGTGCAAGCGCCCTGCAGATTGGAACAGCAATATATGGCCATGGCAGGGGAATTTTCAGAGAGATTTCCACTGAACTTATTTCTTACATGGAAAAGGAAGGGTTCAATTCTATTGAAGATATGAGGGGGTTAGCCCACCGATGAAACATTCCGAAATTACTGAAGTAGTCCATGCCTCCAGATCTGCAGTTACAATTTTTTTCAGGGATAATACAGAAATTCTTCCAGGGCAATTCTTAATGGTATGGGCACCTGGAGTGGGAGAAATACCAATCTCTCTTTCACATGTCGGAAAAATAAAAGGGATAACGGTAAAGCCATATGGCAAGACCAGTTCTTTCCTATGTGGCCTTCGGGAAGGCGATCTTCTATATTACAGGGGGCCATATGGAAGACCTTTCGCTCTTGACTCTGGCAAAAGGCTGGTAATTGGCGGAGGAACAGGACTTGCAAGCCTATATCCCATAATAAACAGCGAATCGACTGTTATATCCTCTGCAAGATCATCTGATGAACTGCTTTTCAGAGGGAAATTTGCATGCAGGAATAATATAGAAGTTACAGATGACGGAACTGCTGGGATTAAGGGATTTCCTGTTGATGCACTCAGGACCATAAATCCCGATTCCTATTCAGTAGCATATGTGTGTGGGCCAGAAATGATGATGTATTCAGTTTACAACTATTTAAGAAATTTCAATCTAGACCTACAGTTCTCCATGGAGAGGATTATGAAATGCGGAATAGGAATATGCGATTCCTGTTCAATTGGCGGATACCAGCTTTGCAGGGATGGCCCCACATTCTTCAGGGACGAAATCCCGGAGCTCGTGGAGTTCGGAAAATTCAGAACATCTGAGTCCGGAAGGCGCTACAGCATGAAATAGTGAAATTTCGCTATAGAACTTACATATGCACATAATAAAATAAAGGAGTTGATATTGGAAGAATGGAACGTCTTCTATCTTATAGCCAGGCATATGAGCATCTTGAGAAGGCTTTAGGTAGCCTGCCTGTAAAAACTACAACCTATCTGGTTATAGGAAGAAGAGGATATGGCACAACATTACTTCTAAACCAGCTCCAAAAAATAGGAGAAAAAATAAACCCTACTGTTTTCTCTGCAGATTCATGCAACGGTGGTGGAGTATTCAGGCTCTACCCATTCAATGACATATTGAATCAGGTAACTTCAGAATCCAGGGACCGATCGCTTGAGGAAATAGTCGATGGATTCCGGCATGAATTCTTAAAGAGGAAAGGGACAAATATCGTTGTTATCCTTGGGCTAGAAAGGCTCGACCAGCAGCAGAGAGACCTCTTCGTATACCTTTCCCAGATAAGTGTTTCAAGCAACTTTGTTCTTTTTGGAACAATAGATGAGGAAAGGGAACTGGAACATGAACTATCCATACCTCCTATTAACAATGTTAACGTTTCACTGGAGATCATAAGGTTAAAGAGGCCAGTAAACGAGGATTTTGCCTTTTTTCTTAAGAAATCAGGATATAGAATCCCTGATAATTTTCTTGCAGAACTTGCAAGGCTAGTTAACGGAAGTTTCGAGATGTTAACATACTGCCTGAAATACTACGAAGAACAGGGAATAATAAATCATGACAAGGAGCTCCAGGAAGCATCCTTCAGGTTCTTCCCAATTCCTCCGAGCATAGAGGTGACGTACCGCCGAATACTTTCTCAACTTGATTCAGAGGAAAAAAGGATACTTCAAATACTGGCCCTGGTAGGTGAGGATTTGCCGGTAGACTACCTGAAAAGGGTGACTGGGCTTCAATCAGACGAACTCCTGGATATACTTGACAGGCTGGAGGAAAAGAACCTGATCTCAATGAAAAATTTGAACTATAGAATAGACAATCAGAGTTTAAGTGACATGATCTTTGAGGACATGTCATCAGCAAGCGGCCAGAAGACCCTTCAGGATTTCATGTCCTCCAAGGCCTATGAGGATCTGCAGTTTGTAACAAAGTTGAAACTGTTCTCCAAGGTTAAGGATGCTAAAAAAATTGAAAAAACTGTGCTTCAGGAGTGGAACAAGGTACTTAAGTCAGGCTTTACCAATTCAGTCTCTTCACAATTCTTCTTATCTCTGGAAAAACTAATATCTGACACAAAAGCAAAAAATGCTTTAAAGATTATGGCCGCGGACACTCTTCTGCAGGAAAACAATGTAAGCAAAGCATATGAGATATACACAAGCCCAGAGATAATGGATTCTTTTCCCGAGATAAGCCTTCTTGGCAAAGCGAGAGTATTGTGGAAGAATAATGCCTATGATGAAGCAATAAAGGCATGCAGGACCCTGATTGATGAAGAGTATGATAACAGCACAAGAGGATATGCATGTATAATTGCTGCTAACTCTTACTACAGCAAGAATGATTTCCGGAAATCTATGGAATACAGCATTCTAGCTGAGAAAATCTCAAAGGAGAATGGCCTGAATGACATACTTGCAGATTCCTTGAACGCCATGGGAAATAACAGTGTCAAGGGATTTGATCTGGATGGGGCACAGGCACTTTACAGCAAGTCTCTTGAGATTAACAGAAAACTCAAAAGGTTTGGCAAAATATTGCAGTCACTTAACAATATAGCAATTATTCTGAGTTATAGAGGAAAATATGAAGAGGCAGTGGAGATGCTGCAGGACCTCATATCTGAATCCTACATAACAGGAGACCTTGTATCAAGAGCCTATGCACTTTACAATCTGTCTGAGATCTTCTATAACTCTGGAAGGCTTGATGATTCGCTTAAACTGATTGGATCGACAGAAA
>JAJZZQ010000096.1 GCA_021797525.1 Thermoplasmata archaeon
CCACATGCCTTCCTGTTATCCTCTGCCATTTCCAGAAGTAGGATATTATCTGGTCCTCTGAGAACAGCTTGAAGTGCCTCAGCTCAAAAGGCAGCTTGCAATCATGCACAAACTCAAAGACCTGGTATCCGGATTCAGGGGCCCTTCCTCTGGTCTTGATATAGAATTCACACAGTTTTGTGAATTTCTCCGTTCTCCTGGTGAGAGGTTTTGGGATGAAATCATCCAGTGTCGGCATTGCTTTATTGGAAATCATAATGTGCCCTCACCTGTGGTAAACAGTTATGCCTCCTAGGAGTTTTGATTTCTGAGAGCAACTACAAAATGGAGAAAAATTGAGCGACATTGCCATAATGCCATAAGCTGCGGTCATGACTTTGTCCTCCTGGATTCCATCAGTCTGGCCCTGCCCATTTCCCTGATTCTGCTCTTTTCATCATCACTGAGGCTTTCCCATCTTTTCCTTGCAGCTTCCATCCTGTTGTATTCCACTCTAAAATATCCCTGGAAGGGGAAGGCCTTCTTTAGATCTTCCGGCATGGATTCCCAGTATTTGTGTCGGGTAGCTTTGGCCATGCCACATACAGGGTCCCAGTCATTTTCAGATCTCCTGTCAGCGAGAGGATCCAGAGGACATTTGGGAGCTGAACAGGAGTTGAACCGGGAACAGTACATCATGGATCTCAGTGCTGCATTCTCATCAGCGTCATTGTTTGAGCGTGATTTTATGCCGTTTATCGTTGGTGTCAGATTAGAAGGTGAGTTCGCTGATTGTTTCACTGTTACCATTGAATCATCAAATGAGAAAATGGAAAGATTTGAAGTACTGATTGCAGCTTCATCTTTATTGTTTTTCACAGGACCACCACGGTGTCAATGGCATGCTTCATGACAAAGAGGATCTTCGTGTTGTAGAGTTCCAGAGCAATATCATACTGGCCGTATCCCCTCAGCACTCCAGATTCAATGCGGCCTCCCCTCAGTGTTACCGTTACAGATCTTCCGATTTGCTGCCTCCCGAAGTTGTCTATTGTCGAGGATCCGGTCTCATATCTCCTGCCGTCGCTTCCATTATCTTTTGCCTGTGTCTGCTTACTGCTGTTCACTTTAATCGTCCTCCTTATGTCCGTTGGAATAATGCAGCTGTACACTGCCGGTCTTTACGGCCATGATGAGTGAATCCACGTTTCCTGCTGAGAAGTCATCAAGGAGCTTTGCAACCAGAATCTCCGAGAGATCATCAAAGAATTCATCCGGTATGTCCAGGCCAAAGATTTCCCTGAGCTCCCATGCATCCTTACGGAATTTATTGATTCTCTCCAGGGAAGATATAAGCAGTTCCCTGGCATAGTCTGCTGTATATTCAGTGCTGACGGTATTCATTGCCATCAGAGACTCACCACCTTTATGTCTCCCAGGCGCATTTCCGTATCCATGTCTCCGTTTTTGAACACCACTCTTTCGAAGGCATAGGATATGATTACCAGGACGCCTGGAATGCAGAAGAAGATCTCAAGCGCAGTATCCTCATTTCCTAGAGTGCTCCTTGTATCAGACCTGTCTCCGGAGATTGAATAGCCGCAGTCCTCTATGGCACGTTCAACCTCCTTTTCAAGCACATAGAATGCCGGATACATCTCATAGTCGGGATGTGCCACAACCCTGGACCAGTCATCCTTCATGGTATTCAGCCTGGACTGCAATTCTTCAAAGTTTGGAGTCATGACGGCTACTTCAGATATCATGCCCTCACCTTCTCCATTGCTTTCCTGAGGATCCTGAAAAATATCAGGTTCCTTACTCCCGATGGCAAGCTCTTAGCCTTTTCCCTTACCGCATTGGAGACAAGGCCAATTCTCCCATGCGATTTCATTATGTGCTTCAAACACATCTTAGATAACCTCCTTAGAGGTGTCATGGCCTTCCTGGTCCTGCAAGATTTCGGAAGGCCTTGACTGTGATTCAATGAGTTCTTTGGCCTCATAGGCCTTGAGGATCCTTTTCATATCCTCTATTCTCTCTATTGCCCTGGAGTGCAGCAGCCCTGTCTTCTCGGGCTTCAGCAGTGCAATTTCCATGGCGTCCCTGAAACCGTTCCAGTATGAGATCTCCCTTCGGATCTCCTCATGCATTGGCATGATTGTCAACCTCCAGCTTCTTTGCCATTCCCCTCATGACTAAGATTGAAGCCAGCCTTTCATCGAGATATACAATGTCCTGTGAATGGAGATACCAGTTCCTGTCAGTCCAGGCCACATTTAGATTTCTGATAATCAGAACTAACGTCTGCCCCTGGAATTTCTGAATATCATGGAGACTAACGAAGGTATCCAGAGTCAGTTGATTCATTTTTAGGCCTCCCAGAAGAATTTCATGTTAACCATTTTGACATTGGGATGAGAAGCAGCCAGGTTGGTCAGATGATTGAATATGTCCAGTTCAGTTAATGCAAGGTCTTTGGAGTTTGCGGGAATGGAATCATAGATTTCGTGCGGACCTAGTTTTTTCTTGGAATTCTTCAATAAATCAAGAAGTGTTCGGTCAACTTCATCGGTCTCTCCTTCATTTTCACTAATCAAACTAATCATTCCCGGAGACTCAGTAATTTCCTTTGTTTTCAGTGCATAGTTTGTTTTAGTTTGATTAGTATGATTAGTTTGAATAGTTTGATTAGTCAAATTAGTTTGATTAGTTTGCATAGTTTTACTGTCAGAACCTATCTTGTATCTTTGCTTGGCAATCTCAATATCTCTAAGCGTGCAATCAAAAATTGACAGATTGGCCCTGTTGACTCTCACATTTCTTCTGAGGCCCATACTTTTCAGCTTTCCAGCTATTTTCTTTGTATATGATTTCTTGTTGAATCTCCCGGATGCAGTGTCCAGCCCCTCATATACAGCAACCTGGAGACTGAAGTCCAGCAGCTGGACTGTCACCGCTGTGTTCGCTGTCCTTTTTTCAGGTATAATTGTTTCAAGTCCTTCCTTTATCCTCTCCTCCAAAACATGGATGATTGTGGCCTCAATGGAATCCTCAGCAATCTCCTCTTCCTCCTGTCTTTGCTGAGTCAGGAATTCCATAAGGTCAGATTGAATCCTTTTGCCATCTTCACCAGCATATTTGGAGATAAACTGGGCCAGAGTGATAATTGGCTTTGCTTTATCCCAATCACGGCCTATAAGCTTAAGAGCATTCTCTATGCCCTCAGATTCTGCAAGCTCCAGCACTTCCTGATAATACTCAAACAGCATGATGTAAAGGTCAGACCTTATTTCGCTCCATACCGGATCCTTTTCCCTCACGCTCATGTTTGCCTTCTTTTCGTCCAGAGTTCTGATGAGAGTTATGACGTAAGACCTGTCTCTGAGAGTCTCAAGTATAGGGTTTATTGAGCAGAATATCTTAGGGCTGAAAGTGGAATAGCTGATGGTTTTCCTGTTTCCTGAATTACCTTCAACTCTAGGTGCGTTTCCTGTTCTTTGCCATCCCGAATTAAGTATAGGCATGATTTCCTGGAACTTATCCGAGCTCCCCCTGAAATTTTCAGTCTCATCCATTATGAGAGTCGATCTTTCCTCCTGCACTATCCTGAAAATGGAGGCCGGGGTCATGCTCACCGCCATAACTGCGTTAAAACCAATGAAATAGAATATGGTCCCTGCTTTCGACTTGCCTGAACCCTTCATACCTTCAAATTTCAGGTATGGGATGGAATCAAATATTACAAAAAAGTAAGTCAGAATTGCATAAATAGTGCAGAATACAGCCGCCCCTCTGTTATCTCCGAAATCTATGTACTTTTGAAATTGTTCCTGTATCTTCTTATAGACCTCATATGGATCTCTGTGGAAATTACCGGAAAGAAGTTCCTTCCTTGATTTCATAGGCCACCGTGACCTGAGAACAGTTTCAGGTATCTTTGCAAAAATTTCTCTCCTGGCAAACTCAGAATCAGTGCAGGGAAAAACTTCAAGATTCGATGTTATAACAGAATTGGCCAGTTCTTTACGGAGCTTTGTATTTCTCCCCCTATCTGTTTCGATCCACTCCGAAATGAATGGTACAGTAGAAATCAGTGTTCCATCAGGAAGCAGGTCGAGGGCAGGGTTGACTATCTTTGGGTCATTGAAGTAAATGGTCCAGTTACCGGACTTCATGGTATTCAGTTCTTTGAGCTGCTTTTGAAGTGCAAGAATTTCCTTTCTGATAGACCCATCCTCATTTCTAAGGCAGTCATTAATGAATTCAAGTGCGATTTTTTTCTGTTCATCGGTGTCTATTAGATTTAGATTGTTTTTCAAGATCATAGCTTTTCTATATGATCCTGTAGAAGTGAGGATCTCAGACTTGAGTTCATCGTAACTGTTATATGACGGAAGATCATCGTTAGGGTAAGATTCTGAGGGCGACTTAGAATTTTTAGTCTTTCTCCCTTCCTTTTTCATTTTGTCTTACCTTTGCTCATTGGCCCTTGTTTAACTTTTGACAGTAGATCCTCGCCGGTAAGTTCTTTCCAAAGCTCGAAAACTCTGGCCCAGCTCATTGTTCGATCACGTATTCCCTGTGCTCTTTGATAAGCTGCTCGATGGCTTCTTCAAGAGTTTCAACACGGAAATCGAATCTGATTTCCTTGAGTTCTTTAAGACACCTTTTTGATATCGCCACAGTTGTCTTATCTAACATATGCAATATGTAAGGTATAAGATGTATATATAATATATGCTATGAGTTAATTACACTTACCATATGCAATATAGCTTGAACTCACTGGATCAGAAATACGCAAAATCTGTCCTGCTCAAATTGTACGAGGAAGGCAGCTGCCTCAAAACTAACTTGCAGAGTATTGTAAAGAATCTATATTCTCTTGACCGTCTCCTGGACTCTCTCAAGGATGATGGCCTGGTGAATGTAGAGAAAAAGCCCTTTGGTAAGAACATTCAGGAAATATCACTTACAGAAAAAGGAAAGAGGGTAGCAAAGCAGCTGAAGAATGTTGAAGAGCCACAAACGGATGTAATTCCATACTCTCAGAGTTTTGAAATAATGAAATTTCTTGAAAAAAATGGCACATCAACAGTTGGTGAAATCATAACTGCTTATGCCAATTCTTGGGAAACTCTTGAAGTTCTAAGAAAGCAAGATCTCATTCTAAGTGAGATCAATAACAGTGTGTACCCTCCAGTGAACATAATAAGTCTAACTGAAAAGGGCAAACAGGTAGTTAGGAACCTACAGAGAATAGACAGATACCTGGTCTATATACCGGAAGGCCTGCTTAGGGACATTGAAGAAATCATAGGGAAGGATAAATCTTATAGTTCTGCTGAAGAGTTCATAAACAGTGCTGTCCGAAATGCAATTGAAAGATGGAGAAGGAACCATGCAGTTGGATGACAAATCATCACAGTCAAATGTCACAATTCACCTTCGTGGCATTACAATTCTTTCTGATTAACCTTCAGTCAAGGGCATGCTGAAACAATTTAGGATAAGCCACTTGGAGTGCTCAGCTGATTCTAAAATTCGATGACAGCGGAATCATAATCAACAGGCATTTTTAAAACTCTTGAATAGTAAACTCGTGGCAGGCCTCAGAAGATCATCCACGTTTATTCAGTTTTCAAACGAACGCATTAAGAACAGCTTCAGTGACAGAAAGATGCATAAGAATGGTAGGATAATAATTGCAGAAGCCGTATGGCACTGAACTTTTAAGAAGGGGCCGGGACCGGGAATTGAACCCGGGTCCGGGGATCCACAGTCCCCAAGGATGCCCACTACCCCACCCCGGCCATGGCACTTCTCCTGATTTTAAGCATCTTAATTATTGTTTTCATGCAGGAACGGGCAGAAGCTCATTACATTACATCTGTTGAGAAGAACACAGCAGGGATCTTCATGTATTCCCTGGTATGATGGGAATACATCCTGGGGACAAGGATGCTGACCTTTTCCTCGCGCTTGATTTTGCCTTTTGCTGACAGAAATTCTCTGACAAAATCTGACGATTTTTCATTGTGGATGGAATATACATGATTGGAAAATTCCACAGCCCTGGAAAGGAATATCTGATCTGAATGAGGGTTTACAGACCCGAACGGGGGGTTCATCAATGTTGTATCAACTTTTTCCTTCATTTCATAAACGTCAGAGTTTATGACTGATACAGGATATTCCCGGCAGTTGCGGACAGCCTTTGAAGCCTGCACTGGGTCTATCTCAATGGCAACCACATGGCTTGCCCCAAGCATTGCTGCCGCGCAGGCAAGAACGCCAAAACCGCAGCCCAAGTCTGCGATACTCTTCCCGGATATATTGCCATCCAGATAGGCCGTCACAGCAACGTGGGCAGCAAGTGCCGAATCAGTTGGATACTGTTCCAGTGAATTATTAAAACTATCCGGCTTATCAAGCCCCTGAAGCTTAATCTCAAGGTCTTTCTGCGATCTTATACGGAAGCTCATCTAATGTTCTGGTGAACCAACTGCCAGGTCAACAACTTCTCTGGCCTTCCTGGCTGACGCTTCCTGGGTCTCCCCTCTGCTCAAAAATATCTTCTCTATCTTCCTTATGGCACGCTGCCTTCTCCATGTGCCCCTTTCGTGGGCGGCCAGCACAATATATTCGGCAATTTCCCTGTCCACATTGATCCCGAATCTTTCCCTGATCTTAATCTGCCAGACGGGAATAAGAACGTGCGGGATTTCCCTTAGATTAGCAGATTCCCTGCGCCCCTCTATTATCTTGTTCAGGTTGTTCTCTTTATTCGGTTTAAGAGGAAGAGCCATTACCGATAAATGATCAGGTTAGAGATAAAGGTTGTGTAGGTAGATCAATATGAAATTTTATTGAAAAATTAAGAGAGAAGGGTGTGCAGTATGCCCTTGGCAGTGTGCAGCCTGTTCTCTGCTTCCTGGAACACCACGCTGTGCAGGCTCTCAATGACGTCGTCCGCGACCTCGAGCCCGCGATGCGCGGGAAGGCAGTGCATGAAAATGTAATCCTTGCTTGCCTTTTCGACCAGTGCCGAGTTAACCTGATAGCTGCCGAAAACCTTCTCTTTCTGTTCTTTCAGTTTCTCT
>JAJZZQ010000098.1 GCA_021797525.1 Thermoplasmata archaeon
GGTTCTCTTGCCGCCACCACTGCAGCCCGAGCTGGAAAAAATGTCCTCCTTCTGGACAGGAACCCGGAACCGGAAGTTGGAAAAAAGACAACCTGGGGATGGGTCTGTGGAGATGCAGTGGCAGGTTCGCACATCAACTTTGTCCAGAACAGGCTGAAAGTTAAATTCGGGCAGCCTGAACTTGACAGAAGAGTGGACGGCGTTTATGCCGTATCCCCGGATCTGAAGACACGATTTCTATTTGATGGCCTCGGTTACACTCTGGACAGGCCGGAATTCGAGGCAAAACTTCTCCAATTGGCAAAGCAGGCTGGAGCCACATACATGAACGATTTTGAGGTCACTGGGCCAATTATCCAGGAGAATAGAGTAATTGGAATAAGGGGGAAGGAGGGTAAGAAAGAGGAAAAAGAATACAGGGCAAAAGTCGTCATTGACGCCCTTGGAATATCAACAGTGATTAGACGGAACATTCCAGAAAACATATTCGTAGACAGGAAAATAGACATTGATGACATAGAATCCACTGGCCGTTACATATATGAATTTGACAAGGATCATGACGATCTTAATTACTATGACCCGGACAATGCACTGATACACCTTAACAACGAACTGGCTCCGGGCGGTTACGGCTGGGTATTTCCAAAGAGCGGGAATAAGGTTAACATTGGGCTTGGTGTGCAGAAGAAGAGCCTTGAGATAAGGAATAAGAAGATGGGCAAAACGGACAATCTCCAGTCCCTGATAGATAATTACGTCAAATGGAACCCGGTCCTGAAAAATACAAGAGTATGGAACAAGAACAACAATGGAAAGGGAAACTGGTCAGTTCCGGTCAGAAGGCAAATGGAGAGCCTGGTATTTGACGGATACATGGGTGCAGGAGACAGTATGGTTATGCCAAACCCCATCAGTGCAGGTGGTATAGGGCCTGCCCTCATATCCGGTGTACTTGCAGGGGAAAATGCTGCAAATGCTATAGACAACAATGATACATCTGTTGCAGGGCTCTGGAAATATAATCTGGAATTCAACGAGGCCTATGGAAACAGAACAGCAGGAATGGAGATATTCAGGATTTATCTGCAGTCTCTAAACAACGATATTCTGAACTATGGAATGAGAACATTCCTTACAACAAAGGAGGCATCTGACATCACTCTTGGCCTTGTCCCGGAATTGAGCCTTGCTTCCAAGTTCAGAATGGTCCTTAAGGGCGCAAGAAACATAAGCGCATTCTCAAACCTTGTCTACGTAATGGGCAAGATGAAATCGCTCAATGCGTTATATGCTTCATACCCGAAATCGCCAAAGGAATTCCCTGAATTCAAAAAGACAGTAGTCATGAATATAGAGGAAGCAAAGGAAAAATTCAAGCCGAATCCTGTCTGATCTTCATATAGTATCTGCAATGGGCATTTATCAAACACTCATTGCATTTCGGCCCAACAGGCCGGCATATTTTTTTCCCGAATTCAACCATCATTGGGTTGAACCCAACCCACTTTTCTTTTGGGATAAGACTTTTCAGCTGCTCTTCTGTATCTTCCGGGTTCTTGGAATTAGCCCATCCGATTCTGTTTGATACCCTGTGGACATGTGTATCCACGGCAATGGCCGGGATTCCGAACGAGTCTGCCAGCACAACAGAGGCTGTTTTTCTCCCAACTCCAGGAATTGTCATAAGATCCTCCATGCTGTCAGGGACATTTCCGCCAAATTTCTCTTCTACAATGCGGGCGGCATCTATTACACGCTGTGCCTTAACTGTCATGAAGCCTACATTCCCGATGAGTTTCAGCACATCCTGATAATCCGCCTTTGAAAGATGCTCTGAGTCACCGTATTTGTTGAATAGGTTCCTTGCTGCTGCATCAGTGACTTCATCTCTTGTCCTGTGGCTCATTATTGTTGTTATGAGGACCCAGAATGGATCATGAAATTCAAAGTGATGTGGTGGTGACTGGCTCTGAATAAGGTTGAGCATTTTGATGATATCCTCTCTCTTCCATCTTGTGGCCCTGATTTCAGACATATTCGCCTATCTCCATGTAGCTCAGTTCCGGTTTTGAAACCATGCTTGAAACGATCGCCTCTGCCAGCCTCATATTTGTGGCAAGAAGGCAGTTGCTTCTTATGGAAAGCCTCCTTATCTCATTTCCGTCTCTAAGTGAGCCCCTTCTGCTTTCGGGTGTGTTTATCACAATGCCAACTTCCCCGCCCTTTATCAACTCGTCCACTCTTGGGGTACGCATATCCTCTATCTTGAACACCTCCTTGGCAGGAATCCCTCTACCTGTGAGGTAACTGGAAGTTCCGGGTGTTGCATATATTCTGAATCCTGATCTGTGAAGGAGCTCAGCAAGTTCAAAGGCATAAGGTTTATCAGAATCCCTCACTGAAATTAGCGCCGAGTTCCTTATGTTCTGGCGCCTCCTGGGGGACAGTGTGGACTTGACAAGTGCTTCTTCAACTGTGGAGCCGCAGAACATCGACTCACCTGTGGATTTCATCTCCGGACCGAGAACTGTGTCCAGATCCAGGAACCGGTTGAAGGGAAATGAGGGGACCTTGGCAAATACCTTCCTGACTGAACCGTGACCGGTATCCAGTTTCTGCCCCAGCATAAGGGAAATACCAAGTGAAATCCAGTCGCGGCCAGTGGCCTTGCAGACAAATGGAAGTGACCTGCTTGATCTGGCGTTCAGCTCTATTACATATATCTGGGGATCCCTGATGGCAATCTGAAGGTTTGAGAATCCAATCAGGTTGAACTCCTTTGACATTTTTCTGCATATGTCCAGGATTCTCTTAAACAAGGAAATGTCAGGGAAATCAGGCGAAAGAAGCATGGTTGCATCACCTGAGTGTGTCCCCGCCTCCTCTATATGCCTGCATATTCCACAGATCGAAACGCTTTCTCCCGATGAGATAAAATCGACATCTATTTCAGTCGCGTCAGAGATGTACCTGCTCACAAGTACCGAAGACCCGGGCCTTGCAGTAATTATTTCTGAAATATTGGAAACAAGGTCCTCAGATGTATAGACAATGTCCATTGCCCTGCCTCCTATGACGAAACTGCTTCTGGCAATTGCCGGGAGAAAACCCTCCTCTGAGATCAGCTCAGCTTCAGCAATACTTTTTACAATTCTGAATTCTGGCTGCAGAATGCCCATTCTGTGCAGTGCTTCCGAGAACATGTCTCTGCTCTCTATCCTGTCCACTGATTCAGGGGAAGTCCCAAGGAAGATGGATGGTCCAAATATGGATGAAAGCTGGGAAATAAGGTTCTGGCCAGTTTGGCCTGAAAACTGGACTATAACTCTGCATGGCCATTCCCTCTTAATTATGTTTGAGATATACTCAACTGTCAGCGGCTCAAAGAAAAGCAGATCACTTATGTCAAAATCTGTTGATACAGTTTCGGGGTTGCTGTTCACCATTATTGCCCTGTACCCCCTTTTCCTAAGATCCATGACGGCCTTTACAGCTGAATAGTCAAATTCAAGCCCCTGGGCTATTCTGTTTGGCCCTGATCCGACAATCAGAATGCTTTCCCTGCCATCCCTGCCAGTGAATTCATCCTCCGTTTCATATGTGGAATAAAGGTAAGGGGTTTTTGCTGGAAACTCTCCAGAACATGTATCGATGGATTTGTAAACTGGAAGAATCCCAAGCTCGAACCTCCTCCTGGTAATGGAACCCTCATCCAATCCTGAAAATGCAGAAATGGCAAGATCAGATATACCTGCTGTCTTCAGTTCCTTAAGGTTAGCTGGCATCTCTCCGTATGTTATTCCCGTCAGGAGGCTGCATATATTTCTGATCTTAATGATAAAATAGAGGGGATACCCGCTCATATTTGACACCCTTTCTTTGTCCCATCCTCTGAGGATGGCTTCGAATATTGCAAACAGCCGCTGGTCTGATGGCTCTCTGATAAGCCTCTTAAGGGTTTCATCGTCCACTGGCATTCTGATCCTTCTTGAATCCTGGTTCTCAAGCGATGAGATGGCTTTCATCAGAGCCTCCTCAAAGGTTCTCCCTATTCCCATGACTTCGCCGATGGATTTCATCTGAACACCTATCTTCCTTGAAACTGGGAGTTTATCAAAGGGCCATCTCGGAATCTTTACTGTAACATAGTCAAGGGAGGGTTCAAATGCGGCATATGTGTTTCCAGTAATGGGGTTGATTATCTCATTGAGGTTGTATCCTACAGCTATTTTTGCGGATATTCTTGCTATGGGATAACCGGACGCCTTGGATGCAAGAGCTGAGGATCTGGATGTTCTCGGATTGACCTCAACGACATAATATCTGCCATTTTCAGAGTCCAGTGCGAACTGGATGTTGCATGCCCCGAGGATGCCTATGCTTGATATGACGTGTATGGCGCTGTCCCTGAGCAAATGGTATTCAATATCACTTAGAGTCTGCGAAGGGGTGACAACAACACTTTCCCCAGTGTGGACGCCCATCGGGTCAAGGTTTTCCATGTTGCAAACGATAATGCAGTTTCCAGCATTGTCCCTGATGACCTCATACTCAAGTTCTTTGAGCCCTTCAAGTGACTTTTCAATCTCCAGTGTCTGATCCGGATAGATCCTGAAATATTCATCGCAAAGTGAGTTCAGCTCCTCAAGGTTCCTTACAATTGTTCCTCCAAGGCCGCCAAGAGAGAAGGAGGTTCTTACGATAATGGGGAAGAAATCAATCTTCCCGGCAAGCTTGCGGTAAGTTTCTGAGGAGAGTCGCAGTGATGGGGCAACCGGTTCCCCTATCTTTTCCATAAGTTCATGGAATCTCTCCCTGTCCTCGGCAACCTGAATGCCTGGCACATCTGTTCCTATGATCCTGATTCCATACTTTTTCAGAATACCCATACTGTCAAGTGAAATTGCAAGGTTCAGCGCTGTCTGGCCACCCATTGTTGCCAGTATGGCGTCGATCTTCTCCTCTGCAATGATCCTCTCAACAACTTCAGGAATTATGGGTTCGATATAGATCCTGTCAGCAATATTTCTGTCGGTCTGAATAGTGGCAGGATTATTGTTAAGCAGAACAGTTTTGATGCCCTCCTCCCTCAGGGAAAGGCATGCCTGGGATCCTGCATAGTCAAACTCAGCTGCCTGGCCTATTACAACTGCACCGGAACCTATGACAAGAACTGTCTTTACCCATGAAAGAAGAGGCATCAGGCTTCACCCATCTCTCTCTTTATCTCAGAGAAAAAATCCTTCGAGTCATGTGGCCCCGGTGAGGCCTCCGGGTGATACTGTACAGAGTATATCCTGAGCTTGCGGTTTTCAATTCTCTCAACGGTCCTGTCATTAACATCTCTCTGCACTACCTCAAGCCCTGTTCCATTAAGTGATGCCTCATCCAGCGCATAACCGTGGTTGTGTGTTGTAATTAGAATTCTACTCCCATCAGAGACAGCATGGTTTGAGCCTCTGTGTCCGAATTTCATCTTCAGAGTTTTTCCCCCCATGGCAAGCCCTATGAGCTGGTGTCCCAGGCACACCCCAAAAATCGGCTTCTTTCCTGCCATATCCCTGATAAATCTTCTGACAGGCTCCAGAGAGGCGTGGGCCGGATCTCCAGGTCCGTTTGAAATAAAAATAAGGGAATAGTCATCATTTAATTTGGAAAAATCTGATCTTGATGAGGCAACAACAAGTGAAGAGAATTTCAGCATCTCCTCCTTTATGCTGTTCTTTGATCCAACATCAATAAAGAGGATCTTTACATCCCCATTCCCCTTCAGGATTATGTTCGACGATGGTGTTACCAGAGATACAACATCACTAGCCATTGGATCCGGAAATTCTCTTTTCAGGGATTTATCTCTGCTGATCCATCCCCTCATTACCCCCTTTTCCCTTATCTTTCTTACCAGTGCCCTCGTATCCACCAAATCCAGTCCGGGAATATTACTGCCAGCAAGAAGATCATTGAATTCTTCCCAGTCATCCCCGCCCTGAAGAACACTGTGTGAATCCCGGGTGATGACTCCTGCTACCATTATGCCAGAAGACTCCATTCTGCTCTTTTTCATGCTGTAATTGGCAACAGTGGGGCTGGCAAAAACAAGAATCTGGTTTTTGTATGAAGGATCAGTCAGTGATTCCAGGTACCCTGTCATGGATGTAGTGAAAACGACTTCCCCGTATCCGTCAATTTCAGATCCGAAGGAAACCCCATCAAAAACAGATCCATCCTCCAGGATGAGAAAGGATTTTTTTCTAGGTTTTCCGTCATAATTCAATTTAAACCTAGAAGGAGTCATAGTAAGGGATAATAAAAAAAGATCGATTCACCTGAAGTACTCTTTGCATATTCCTGTGGTACCCCTGAATATGATTTTTCCATCTTCAAGGCTGAATTTCGGAAGGAATATGGATCCTCCTGCACCTATAAACTCCAAAAATGAATTCCCGAATTCAGGGTCTGTTTTAAAATTGGGGGAAAAACAGCTGGCCCTGTGACTGAAAATAAGAACAATCAGTAAAGCATCTTTCCCGCCTTTCAGAACTTCCGTGAGAAGCTTCAGGTGGTGTGCCCCTCTGATGGTCGGAGCATCAGGAAATACAGCCATATCGCTGGAAAGCATGGAACAACCCTTTACCTCAATGTATGTGCCATTTAATCTGAAGTCTATTCTGCTCTCTTTAAGCGGAACCTCCCTTTTCGTCTCTTGTGGAAGAAACATGGAAGCAAGCCTGTTGTGGAATCTCGCATCCGTGAGAATCCACTCTCCATCCCTTAAAGCAGCAGTGATGGAGTATTTAGTCCTGGCCCCTGAAGAATCCCTGAAAATTACCCTGCTTCCACTGAATATGAGATCCTTGAGCCTGCCAGGATCATGAAGGTGGCATTCAATCCTCTTTCCTTCAAAGGATACAGTCACAAGGAACCTGTTCTCCCTGTTCAGAACTGTCCCCTCATAATAGGAATCGGCTGTGGAAAGCATAACAGTGCCTACAGGCGGTATGTTTAGAGAGAGCAATCAACCGAGAGATGGGAATTGGATAAAAATATAACTTAGGAATTATTGGGCATACATGGCA
>JAJZZQ010000094.1 GCA_021797525.1 Thermoplasmata archaeon
ATGTGGCCAAATTGAGAACAGAAATGGGAGGTCTCAGGGAGTATACAGGCAAAACGTTTGAAGAAGTCCTGAACCTGGTCATGATAGAACTTCAGGAAGAATTTGCCTGATTAGGCCTTTATATTAACAGAATTTTTTTATCGATGGATAAAATCCACATTTTGTACCAAAAATTATTATTCCATATACTGCTTGTATGATCATTGAAGGTCCTGCTTGCTATTGCATTGATGTCCCTTATGGTTGTCCCCGGTGCATACGTTGGAGGGCATATGGATCCACACCATTCCTATGCGTATTTCATCTCTGATGTGCCGGAAATTTATCTAAAGGACTCAAATGGGAGCTTGAATCTCTCATTTGTTCAGATCGCGCTTTATCAGAACGGTTCATACTATTCTGCAGGCCTCAGGAACATCAAGTGGGATCACCCAGTAAAAGGGAGCATTAATTATTCCTACAGTGGTGAAGTGAAATTCTTCCCTGTAGAAAATTTCAGGGCAAGACTATTAATGTCAAGACTTCTTGGCACAAATCCTGCATCTGCACAGACAGTCCCATTTTTCAGAGGCTATCATGGCAGCGTACATAGTGAAGCAAATGTCTCAATCATGGTAACAAGCCAGTCCAGATCCAATATATTTGGACTGAATGAGTCAAATGGAAGCAGATACGGTGCATTCAAGATTTCATTCTTGATAACATCAAGCTCCATACAGGGAGCAGGAACTATGGGCCTTTTCCAGATTCTTGGCTCGAAGGGAAAATTTGGATATTTCAATCACGGGGACGAACGGATGGTTAAGAATGCCAGTGAAACTGGGCTTGTCCTGTCTTCCGGGAATGACTATGCGTCCTACTGGTGGAACAATAATTATACTGTCAACGGACAGAACATGACTTTGTCATTTGTGCATACCTATGAAGGGCCTTTTTCGCTTCTTGTATTCAGATATAATTTCACTAATGGAATCCAGAACCTTAAACAGGATCCATACCTTGCCAGCCCAGAGTTCAATTTCCTCAATAGCCCCATATCTGCAAAAGTCATCAGGGAGTCGGAACTATTCCTGGAGGCCCACATAAAGATACTTCTTGAAGGGGCCGGGTCAGGGGCTCTTCTGTTAGGAGTAGCATATGGCTCATATATGGTTGGAAGAAGATCACTCAAGAAGAGATATTAGGTTTGCAGTGATTGAGTCTATGAAGCTCTCCCTGTACTGCTTCAGAACTGATATTATTTCGCCTTGGTTTACAAGTGAAATGTTTCCTTCTTTTTCTTCAATTATTCCTGTTTTCAGAAGTTCACCAAGTGCTTCCCTGCATTCCTCCGCCCTTGATTTCCTGACCTTAAGTATTCTATCTTTTGGAAGAGAATTACGATCTAGAAGGAGAAATATAATTCTTGACCTCTCACGGCTCCTCAGTGAATAGATTATCTCACGGTCCCTGAAGCTTGGACCGGATGACGGGAAGTAACGGACGGTTCTGCCATCTTTCCTGGAGTATATATCACCGGATGTTTCCATTCTATACAGATGATACTGAAGCTGTCCGGTGGCACAGCTCACTGACCTCTGAAGTTCCCGGAAGTGTATGCCGGGATTAAGCTTTATTTTGTCCAGAATGAGCAAACGTGTAGTTTCTCCTGACAACAGCAATCACTTTCTCCCCAGCACCCCTGCATAGAAAACGATCAGGACAATGATGTTTCCGAAGACAAGCATGTCATCCAGAGAGAACGGAAAAGACACCAGATCAAACAGTGAAACCAGTGCCAGCACGGATTCCACCAGTATAACAACAAAAACCGCAATAAGTGCGCCGAAAATCCTTGAATGAACCCTCATAAGCGCTCTTGCAGCAATGACAAGAAGAAACGCCGATACCACCATTGATAAAGAAGAGGCATAGATGGTAAAGTTGCTCATTCCAGCGGGTATCAGGTCCAATTGATATTAATCTTTCCTGATTAATGCATGCAGGATTTCCCATAGACAGGAATCAGTTGAAGGAGACCGCAAAACCAAGGGAATTAAGTTCTGAGACAAGTTTTTCCCTACCCTCATCAGTGCCATTGAAATGGGAAGCCTTCAACTTTTTAATATTCCTTCTGGCGTTGAGTGATGCGGTTATAACTCCTTCTTCCACAAGAACATAGGAATTCAGTGTTCCTGCTTCCCTTTTGATCAGGTCAGAAAAATACAGAGACAGAATGTCCTTGGGGGCCACAATTCTTGAGACATGACCCCTGTGTCTGCCTTTCCTGATGCTTTTCTTTAAGAATATTACTTTTTGATGCTCCGGAAGAATGCATTTCATTGCCTGCCCTGATTTCGAAATAATTTCGGCTATTTTCTCAACATCTGAGTTGTATGATTCGCCAAGGAGATATTTGAGGATTGCAAAATCAAAGAATCCCATCCTATCAAGGAGAAAAGAGAGAAGTGTCTGCAAAGCCTCGTCCCTGGAATATCTCTCTGGGACGAAAATATAGCGCCTTTCAAAGTCCTTGGCAACTATGCATTTCTCAAATAGCCTGCCAAGACGGACCTTCAGATCTGATACCGATCTGCCCAAGCTTCCCCGGATCTGCTGTTCCGTGGCGCCAGCCATATCAATAATTGTATGGATTATCTTCTGATCATCTGAACTTATAGTTCCGTTTCTTATGGCCCTATAAAGTGATATGACCTCCATTGTTCCCAGTGCCTGTGTGGTGAAAGGGCCGTTAAACTGGAAGAGCAGCCTGGACTGAAAATACCCGCGGAATATAACATTCCTAAGGCCGGAATAAGAGGCCTCCACTTCATTCCTGAATCCGAGTATTTCCTTCTTTACGTTTTCATACACTGCGTTCTGATCGGAGCTCAGGTGCATTTCAGAGGCATAGGCAAAAAGATCTTCCATGCTCAAAGGTGAGATGTTTAGATCATCAGACACAAGGAAGTTATCTGTTTGACTGAACCCCCCAATATCAGCGTCACCAAATCCAGATTGGGGAATCTCTATACAGAGAGGAGTGTTACCGGATCTTGTGGCTACCTGTCTTAACTCTTCCAGAAGCATACCGGAAAGCCTTACCGGTACAGAGACCTGTGTGACCCATACAATTCCATTCCTGTTCTGTATGTTCAGTGACCCTTCCTCCCTTCCGTTTACTATGAATATTCTGTTGTATGAGATTTCCCTGAAGTACTTCTTTCCAAGATAAAGCTCGACCGGATCGAGGACGCTGAAAATTCCTGCAGTGTTGCTTGTCCTGCCTCTTTCCTTAAAACCGTAATATAAATCTCCACGAAGAACAACACCCTTCAATCCAGCCTCCTTCAGAGGTGCGTCTGCGTAAAACCAGAAATTATTCATAAGCTCCCTTCTGGAAATGGGGCCGAATTTCTCTACAAGAACTGATACTGCCTCTCCCTTTGGGATCGATGGCTCTTCACCTAAGAATGGTATAAGGCTGTTTTCCTGTGAACGCTTTACCATGATGTGAAACTCAAGATTTTTAACAATCTGTCTAACAATCTTGATCTCCATTGAGGAACGTTTTGACAGGTCAGATTCATCCGAGACCCCACTTGCTATTAGATCCAGAATTGTTTTCTCCTCATCTTTTAGAGGCTCCATCCTCAGTGAGTGAAGAGACCTGGCAAGCCAGTCAGAAATGAAGCATAATCTATGCTTTATGAACCTGCCATAGCTAACATTTCCTCCAGCCATTAGATCAAAGAGTTCATCCTCCTTGAATTCGTTTAATCTTGGGGTGAGATTGTCATTTCCATAGCAGTATCCGTATTTATTGAAATATTCACCTATGTTGGGAACCTTCTCCATGAAATTAGTGACCCTTGATTCAACAGAATTCTCATTGCCTCCGCCTAGGATCGATTCAAGATCGCTTTTCAGCATGTACTGTTTTGCAAATACAGGTGTGATGAAGTCATTTATTACCTCTCCACCTGAAGTCAGGATATCAAGGCCTTTCTTCAGAAGTTCTTCACCCACCGGGAGCCTTATCTGAATTTCATCGTATGTCAGGGGGCCATAACTTCCAAGGACGAGCCGCAAGGCATCGGCAGACGCTTTTTCTGATGGAACTGGATCTGGGGACAGATGATTTGATATGAAAACCTGCTTTCCCTGCGATATGGTTCTTCTGATCAGGAAGGAGGATTCCAGGTCTGATAGGACCTCTCTGAGTTTCTGCTCTTCCAGATCAGATTCCTTCTTAATCTCTGCAAATGTTTTCCCTTCGATTATATGAAGGACATCCTCATGAATCTGATCTGTTCTGCTCATTTGCCGGAATAGAGACCAGACTATGGGGTAATTATCCACTGATGTGTAAAGTGTGCCCCTGACATGTACTGAGATTATCTCATCCGAGCCGATAAGCTCCTCGGTTAAATCAGTCACACCTGTCTCTGCATAGGGGAACGGTGAGTTGAAACGGTTTTTGAAAGGATCGAAGAGAAGAAAATACCTCGCAAATTCCCTGTAGTCATCTATGGTGGAAATCCTTGGCACCTTCAACCTGAAATACTCATCAACCTTCTTCTGATCTGTAATGAGGACACTGATCTTGCCAGGCCCGTATATTTTATCAAGTATCTTTGACTGAAGTTCCCGCAGAAGCTGGGACCTGTCCTCCATGAGGACCATATCTGAAACGCCAGACAGAATCAGGCCATAGGAGAAAGGTGAGGTCTCCCCTGAATAGTCTATAACATGGAAATTCCCTTTCTCCACTACATCTGCGATGTATTTTTTTGCCATTGGGACATCCATCATTTCATTCATGATTTCATGATAGGTCTCTTTGATGACGGGAAAATTTCTCATCTCACTGAGTGTCTTGAGCAGTTTGTCACTGCGCAGCTGCTGCCTTACAATGGATATGTCGTAACCTTTGTATTTTCTCAGAACCATAAGGGATCTTGTTGCACAGTGCCTGAAACGCTGCTTGAAAACCTCAGTATTTGCTAGGGAACTTCTTACTGTATCTTCAAAGCTCGAGGATGCAAGCGTTTTTACTGCCTCCTTAATTGGAATCTTCTTCTCCGACCCCAGCATAAAACCATCATCCGTTATGGTTACACGAAGGTTTGTTCCAAACCTCTTTGATATGGCCTGTGCATATGCTCTGGACAGTGCGTCGTTAATTCGCCTGCCCAGAGGCACATGGAATATCATACTGTATATTTTTGATTCATCTACGTACCCCTCAACAAGGAGGTGGGAATCTGTCGGGAGATCGAACTTTGACTGTGCCTCAATATATGAGATGATGCTGTTCGCACCGTGCGTATCAACATGATAATTCTGAATAAGCCAGGATGATACGTCCTCCTTATTCTGAAGCCGCTCCAGCACTTCGCTTCTGAATTTTCCAACCATTGTGCCAAGATCATAGCTTCTGGGCAGCATTTCTCCAGACCATGAGGGGACGGTTGGCCTCATTCCAGTTGCGTCTTTGACATATATTCTGTTCTGAACAGTCCTGAGGTACATGTACGTTCGCGCGCCGAGCACAAAAATATCTCCATTTTTAAGGCGCTCTGCAAATTTATCACTGAGCTGCCCCAGGTGTCTCCCCTTGTCACTTATAACCTTATAGTCAGCCTCTTCCGGAATGGTACCTATGTTCATGAAATAGAGCATCCTGGTGCTCCGTCTCTTTCCGAATGTTCCTTCGGCCTCGTCGTACCAGATCTTCGAATATATCTCGCCTGCCTCAATTTTACCCGCCAGATACCTGAGTGTTGAGATAAAATCATCCCATGAAAGATCATGAAAATTATAGGAATTTCTTACCAGGTCAAATGCCTCCCTGTCCCTGTAAACCTTTTCCAAGGACATTCCAACAAGAACCTGAGAAAGAACATCAAGAGAATTCAGCGGCACATGGACACGGTCTATGTTTCTTTCGTAGGCTGCTCTTGTCAGGACTGCGCATTCAACAAGATCGTCAAGATCGAAGACAACAAACCTACCCTTTGAAAGATCGTTGATTCCGTGCCCTGACCGTCCAATACGCTGGAGCCCTTTTGATACGGACTTTGGGCTACCTATCTGCACCACAAGATCTATGTAACCAACATCAATGCCCAGTTCCAGAGAGGTGGAAGTTATTACGCATTTAAGTTCCCCGTTCTTGAGCTTGTTTTCCACCTCAATCCTTGTATCCTTTCCCAGAGACGAATGATGGGCCTCAATACTTTCAACACCTCTTGCCTTAAGCCGCATGGCCACATTTTCAGTTCCGCTTCTGGTGTTTGTGAATATTATAGTAGCATTGTGTGAATTAATGAGATCTACAAGGATCTCGTACATCCTGTCATTTGCAACCTCGTAGCTGGATTTTGTAAGATCATTCACAGGTGTTATGGTGCTCAGATCAAGGTACTTCTTTGTATCTACCTCAATAATGGAACATCTTCTCGGCTTTTCACCGTCAAAGCCGCAGAGATAGGAAGCTATGGTTTCTATTGGTGCCTGGGTGGCAGAAAGACCTATTCTTATGAAGTCGCTGTTCTCCTTCGATAGCCTTTCGAGATTCAGCGAAAGCAGCGCCCCTCTCTTGGTGGATGATATCTCATGAATTTCATCTATTATGACATAACGCAGATCCTTGAGCTTTTCCCTGAACTTTGGTGCAGAGAGGGCAAGCGAAAAGGATTCCGGTGTTGTGATGAGAATGTGCGGTGGTTTTCTCAGCATCTTTGCCCTTTCATTCTGTGGTGTGTCACCCGTTCTGACCGCTGCCCTTATCTGTGGAAAATCCAGGCCTTCACTCAGGGCCACATCCCTGATCTCTGACAGGGGCTGGTCAAGATTCTTGTTTATATCATTAGCAAGGGCCTTAAGCGGACTGACATACAGACAGTAAATCCTGTCCTCAAGCCTTCCTTCTCTGGAAAGGATAAAAAGC
>JAJZZQ010000080.1 GCA_021797525.1 Thermoplasmata archaeon
AACATTCTGAGCACAGTCCTCGGGCATATTTCCAGGCCATTACCGGTTGTACCTGAAAAGAAATCCATGTCAATTATCAATTCTTATCCGGCCCAGTATGAAGCTAAAGCAGAGAGCATGTACGCTTTGGCGACTAACAGCACTTTCTCCAACAGGCTTACTACCTCAGCTATAAGCTTTGCCAGGGTCGACATAGATTATAAACTGGAGGCACTATTGAGGAAATGCATAATTCCCCAGTTAAGATCAGATTTTTCTAGGGTAGTATTGTACGTTTCTTTCCCTGGAGCGATTTCTTACATAGATATGGCTGAAGTCCTCACAAATTGGATTAGGGGGAGAGGAGATTCTGGGCCATCAAACTTAGAGGAATTATTTATTGGCCTTATTGATACATATGAAAGGGACGAAAGCCTGAAGGTTGACAGCAGTTTCTGGATAGGTGCAATGAACGTTGACAACCTTTCAGATGCACTAAGCGTTCTTACAACTGCCATAATATTTTCGAAAAATACCAAAATGAAATGCTTTATTTCGGAAGCCCACTCACCGTCCCCTTCTCTTGGCAAGGAAATATTAGTTTATGATGCCCCTTCATTCTCTATGAATGATCTTGGCATAACGAGGATCAGATATAACAAGCTTGATGAGGTACTCAATATAATTGAGACATTCTCTGTCCTTTCGAATAAGTCGATCAGATTCATGGACTTCAAAAAGATGGCTCCAGTAATTAGGGGTTATTTGAGTGAGCCACTTTCAATATTTTCACAGATTAAAAGCCTCATGAATGAAAATGGAAATAAAAAAAGAGGTGGCAAACAAAGCCTGAGATCGTTGTTGGGCTCTGATCTCATGAATAGGATAAGTGACATTGAAAATCTTATAGATAGACCTGTAGGCATAAAGGAGAGAAATAATGGAGTGGAAAAAATGGAAGAGATAAAAAACCTGGCAAAAGCTGCCCTGAGGCTAAAGAACCCTGGAGACAGCTCTAATAAAAGGACATGGCTAGTGAGAGACAGCCTGTATGCGCTGGAGAAATGGAAGAGCAATACAGGTGGCACAGGAAATCACGACCTGGCTGACTTTCTGGATATTCTTGATGGGCAGATTTTGAAAGGCCTGGAACGTGAAAATATTGAAATCCGGAATCACACATATATTGATGATTTCTCTAGGGCACTGATTTCTGCTTTGGACAAACTATTCGGAGGGAGGGTCCCAAGTGGTTCAATGAAGTCATATTTTATTGATGCTTTTGAATTTGAATATTTGCTGGAATATGAAAATGCTCAAAGAGGTGGAAAATGACAACAATAGAAGAGATGATTGAAAAAGGATATATAGCAGGAAACGCGAATGACATTGATCTTGGAAAAAATTCAGGGATTTTTGTAAAGATAGGAATAGTTTCAAGGACAACTTCTTATCTAATAGTCAGGAATAATGAGCCTACTGAAACAACCAGCGAAGAATTCTATGGTGAGGAAAGAGTTGTAATACCTGGAAACAAGTGGAGAGGGGCTGAGAGGAGCTACATCCTTTCACAGATGAGGTCTGTGGACGGTGCAATTCCCAGAAACTATGAACGAAACGCTGTAGAGATTAAATCTGTTTTAAGGAACCCAGTGAGCCTTATATTCGGAGATTCAAGCACAGGAACGGGTAAGAATGCAACTTCAATTGCTTCAAGAAATTACTATGACTGGGCTTACAGCTTTCAGCCAGTATTCAAAATTACAGAAAGGCTGACTCATAACTCCTTATCTGATACAGGAACAATTCTCCATGAGACTTCAGGCAGTGTAAAGAGTAATGCGATTTACGAGACACAATATATTAAACCTGGATGTGAATTTTTGAGATTTGTTACAATGGAGAACATTTCGAAAGAGATGCTTGCCATTCAGCTAATGGCAATTCTCTATACAACCCGATACGGGGCCAGAACTGCCATTCTCGGAGACAATGTTTCCAATGATATAATAGGCATAGGTTTTTCCAAGGGTGATAAGCCAATTTCCTCTTATACCGTAATGAAAAAATGCTGGGAAACTGGGAATTATGAACCCGATACTGATCTCATTAGTTCGATGGAGGAAATATATGGCGAGAACCTTATTTCAGGAAAGGACCTTAACTCATACATTGAGGAGGTCAGAAGGGTCAAAGCCAGCCGGGATGAACTGAAGACCATTAGCAGTGTCTTGGTTTCAAAGATGGAAAGTGACTGGAAGGATATGTTCCGCTAATGTCCCCGTGAGAAATTATGATTGCAAAGAAAATACGATTTACAGTGCTTTCCCCCCTGAACTATTATTACATTCAGGCAGGCAGGGGACTTAGGCCTTCCCCGTTCATTGGGGACATAGCACTGAAATATTCTCTTCTTCATGGAATGGGGCTCCATAATTTTAATATTCCCGGAAAAACGCAACCTACTTATGAAGAACTTGCTGAATACAGATTCTGGTTTACCGTGGCCATGCCACCTTATTATTCTACAGGCAACGGGGACAGTGAGCCATCACTTATGCACGCAATTTACAGAAACACAATGCAAGGAATCGATTACAATGGCACAAACGCCCACCCGAATATCAGGACTGGAAGCATAATGTACAAGAATTTCTTCTTTCAGCAACACATAAAGCCCGGGAACCAATTCTATGCCTTCTTTCTAAGTGAAGATGAAATTAAACTACCCGAAGCACTCAGAGTTGGAACTGGGAAAGTTGGATCTGTGAGGGTGGATGAGATCGAACAGCCATTTGATATGCAGGGATATGTAAACCTCTACACAATACAGAATATACTTGGAAAAAAAGAGTTTGGAGAAAAGTTCCTAGACAGGGATTTTCAGTTTAGAGAACATGTGTCACTGCCCTATTATATTTTAGGACCAGTTGACCTGCCTTCATTGGAGGATGTTTATTTTGGAGCACACGACTCTTGAAATAAGCCCGCAGTTTATTTCTAGAGGGTTCCAGAATAGAATCTATGATTTTTTGACAGACAAAAGCCAGGATAATAAGATAATGATCCTTAATGCCCCAACCGGATCAGGGAAGACTTACAGCTTTAAGTTTCTTGAGGATTCAGAAGGTTTCTCATTTATTGTATTGCCAAACAATTTCCTCATCGAGGAAAAGGTGCAGGAGTTCAGCAAATTGGTTGATAGCAAAAAAATTGGACAGCTTTCAAGCCCTTCTGTAAGAAAGGCTATGATTAATAATGGCGTGGAGATGAACAAAGAATCATTCCTGGATTATATCTTTAACTCAATATACGGAAAGAAGATCATAATAACCAACCCATCCTTCCTTTTCCTTGTTTTTTATAATTTCTACTGGTCAAGGGTGCATGGAAGAGTAGGTGGTATGATACAGGAACTAATAACAAGGGGGCTCAAAGCAATCATATTTGATGAATTCCACGTTTACTCTCCTGATCAGCGCAATAGGATTATATCTCTTTGCCTGGCGCTTTATGGTAAAGTAAAATTCATTTACTGTTCCGCTACACTACCTAAAAACCTTGAAAGTGACCTGGGCCAGGTCTTCGGCATGGGGCAAATAAGTACTGTACATGCTGTTGCATCAGATGACACAGGTGATCTACTGAGAGGAGGCCTTAATGTCGAAATTTACAAAGCTTTACTAGTTGAAATTGTCAAGCATAGCCTTGAGGATCTCAAGAAAGGCAACTGGTGCCTGATAGTAAACAGGATAAGGACTATTTCAGAAATTAGAGACCTGATCTATGACGCTGGTATCCCATCAGAGGATGTCCTGACAGTATCCGGTTTTCACGATCCTGAGAGGGAGTCCATACGCATGATGATTGAGGGCCACGGCAGAATAGTAATAGCCTCTAACATAATAGAGCAGGGCTTCAACCCGAATAAGAAATTCACAAATTTCATAATTGAACAGGGAAAATACGATTACAATTTCCTCCAACGGATCGGTAGGATAGGCCGTGGCACAAGCACTCCATCAAAAGTTATGATATCCGCTGAGTCATATTTTGAATTCAATGGCCAAAAAGTTACTTTTGACTATTTCACGGACAGAATGACCTTAAACATGAAAAAGGAATATTACAAATTTTCCCCATACCGTATCGGATTTTATCTGGCAGCCTTTCTTCACTTTACCAGCCAGGATGTTCAAAGCATAATTTATGATAACCTGAATAACCTCGGAAGTTTTCGATCCCTCATCCAAACAAAGAAGGAATTCACTCGCATCATTGAATTAATTGATGGGCTTGAACAAAAGCGTTCGGATTACATTAAAAAAGGCATTTCTTTGCCTGAAACTGAACTTATACCTAATTGGTGGAGGGCATATATCAGATCTTTTGCAAGATTTATAAGATCTGATGAGAAGATAGATATTATTGATCTTACAGCACCTGTGCAGAATAATTCCGTTAGCAAGGCTATCGATACCAGATATGGAGAGATTTGGACAAGGAAGAATATGGAAGGATCCTATCTGGAAAATGGAAAATTCCAGTCATCAGGGTTCAGAGATGAAGCCTTTAAAGACTTTGAACTTGAAATCTGTGGTATTCCATGGAAATGTGTAAGGAAAAAACTAAGAGATATTGAATGGGTAGAGTCTGATATAATGAAGGAATGCATAAGAGACAGGATTAGATCGTCTGCTTTTTCACGAGGTCCTTTGAAGGAGTATGGGGATGCACTTAGAAGTTTTGTAGAACTCACAGCTTTCCCGGAGCGCCTGGATATGAAGGTGATTGAAGATTGAAACCTGACCCTGTCTACCCTGAGGAGATTAGGGGTACAGATGTAAGTTATGCCAGAATTTGCCAGAGAAGGCTCTGGATATCCCTACATTCTGACGTCATAACCGATGGTACAGAACATGTCTATGAAGGAAAATTTCTTTCAGAAAGAAAGAGAAAAGCTGGTTTCTCCGAGGTAACTCTTGGTAGGAACAGGTTAGACTCTGTCAGTATAAGTGAGAATGAAACCTGCGTTCATGAATTTAAAAAAGGGCGACATCTGCTTGAATGCGACAGGATACAGGTAGCACATTACATTAACCTGCTCCAAAGAGCAGGATTCCATAATGTATACGGGATTGTGCATCTCCTCGGATCAAGGGATGTGGCTAATATATTCCTTGATCCGGAGACATGGGTGACACTCCAGGAAACATACCGTTTGATAGAGGAAATGAAATTAAAGAAAATACCTACCCCTGTTCGGAATTCGTTCTGTTTTTCAGGATGCAGTCTTGTAGAGTTCTGTTGGGGTGATATATGAGGCCATACTATATTGTCTCTGGAGGCCATCTCGTAAAGAAAGATAACTCCCTTGCTTTTATAAAAGAGAATACGGAGGAGGAGATTCCTGTTGAAAGTGTAGATTCTGTCATAATATATGGGAATACAACTATATCCACACCTGTGATAGAATTGCTCTCTCAAAAGGGAATTCCTGTATTTTTACACTCATACTATGGAAGATACTTTTCCAGCATACTTCCTGAAAACTACCTCCAAGGTGGACAGGTTACAGTCCTGCAGGCAAAAACTTACCTGGATCCTCAAAGAAGAATGGAGCTCGCTAGGTCATTTGTCAAAGGGGCAGGAAATAATTTTAACAAGATACTTACAAAGTACAGGGTTGGGAAAATTATCATCCCCACAGAGTCCATTGAAAATTCCGGAAGTGTTACGGAACTTATGGGCATTGAGGGAAATATTGCGCAAAGTTATTTTGAGGCCATCGACACCATTCTTCCAGAAAAATTCAGGATTGTGAGAAGAGTGAGGAGGCCACCGAACAACTTTGGAAATGCCCTCATAAGTTTCCTTAATTCCTTAGTTTATTCGATTACGGCATCTGAAATATTCTCAACACATCTTAACCCTGAAATAAGTTTTCTTCATGAACCGGGGGTTAGAAGGACCAGTCTTTCACTTGACGTGTCGGAGATTTTCAAACCTCTTCTTTCGCATTCTGTTGCAATTTCTCTCATCAAAACAAGGCAGATTACCCAAGACAGCTTTAAAACGGAACATGGAATTTTATTGACAGAAATTGCGAAGAAGAAGGTTCTAGAAGCATTTGACCGTAAACTGATGGATACCTATTATGTATCATCCCTAAAGAGAAATGTATCAAACAAACACCTAATAAGACTAGAACTTTACAAACTAGAAAAAGCCATACTTGGAGAAATCGAATACAAGCCTTTCAAACCCAGGAGGTGGTAATTACTTTGTTTGTAATCCTGACTTATGATGTTTCTCAGAAACGAGTAAGCAAAGTTAGGAAAACGTGCCTTCCTTTTCTATTCTGGATACAGAATTCTGTATTTGCAGGGGAGATCTCTTCCAGCAAGATCAAGGTGCTGTTAGAACGCCTTAAAAGAGTAATATCTGAAAGTGATGGCATTGAAATATTTATACTGAGGGATAAGAAATTGGCCAGAAGGCTAACAATAGGGGAATGCAAAGAATATGACAAGGTCATTCTATGATAACCCAGCTGAATGGCTCTGAAACCTTTTCAGATATTGTGTTAGTAAAAGTTTGGTGTTAAGAGACATAAATTTTGACTGTACAATGGATTTTTATACTCAATTCCATACATATGGTTACGTAATATTTTGAAAATGTGAGCATTCCTTGAGACCGAATTTAATGGTTTTAGGCGAACGGGTTAAAATTGAACCTTGATAGGATTGAAAGGGTTATACACATAAAAGGTAAAATAGATATAACCCCGTTAAAATTGAACCTTGATAGGATTGAAAGCCTGAATATCCAAAGGTTCTTTTCCCTGTGGATATACTGTTAAAATTGAACATTGATAGGATTG
>JAJZZQ010000035.1 GCA_021797525.1 Thermoplasmata archaeon
TACATCGTATACCTTGTTGGCCCACCGGCCTCAGGATATACCTTTGACATCTCCACATATGTCATAGTTATAAGCCCGTATATGATGGCTCCAAAAACAAACCCAAATATCGCTCCGGGTCCAGCTCCTGAAACCATCTGAACTGTCCCGAAAAGTGCACCGTTACCAAGTGCGCCAGCAACACCGATAACAAGGAGTTCATAGAAACCAAGTTCCTTCTTCAATCGAATCTTCCCTGGCTTTCTCTTTGTATCAACATTACCTACAGATTCCATTTTTCTTTAACGAGTGGGATAATATAATGGTTATTACATAAGTTCAAATATGAGATTATAAAACATTATGTTATTTCCACATTTATACAAAAGTATATAATGTTAATTATTTTTGTACCTCTATTCATTAAATTCTAACCATAAGGCAATTTTTAAAATAAATGAAAAAGTATGTCATCAAGAAGAATTATTCTTCTTAAGGCGGTTTTCGTAAGTATCAAAAATGCGGCTCAAGCACTTTCCGAAATTCCAGTCAAAGTCATCAATCGCCATGTGAATATGCCCCCCATAGAGACGTGTTCTGAGAGAATATTTTACCTTTCCAGAAGAGTGATATTTCGTTACATGTATGTTGAAACTTCCATTCTCAATGCCTGCAATTCTCGATATTCTTGAGACAAATTTTTCTCCTTCAAAAAATATTATGTCATAAAGATCGTCATCGTATGCATCTAGGCCGGAGACCTGGATCAGTATGCCCTTCTCTCTGGCGGGAACCGAGATCATGTTCAGTATATCCATGATGCCTATAACACCCACTACCTTCCCCTGTATATCTGTAACTGGCAATGTGTGAAATCTGTTTTTTAATAGGGCTCTAGAGGCATCCTCAAGAGTTGATTCAGGATGCACACTGATTGGATTCCCCATCAATGACGAACACTTCAGGTCCATTCTGGAAGTTTCGCCGCTTATGTCCCCCTTGCCTTTGGTTTGTTCGCCCTTAATAATTGCCGAGGGAGATATTTCACCTGCACTGAGTATGCCTTTAAGGAGCAAATCTGCATCTGTGACAGGGATTTCGCTCTCGTCAAGGCTTCTCATTTTCTCCATTGCTGTCTTTATGCTGTCCTCAATGTTTACCGTTTCAGGACTGCTAGTCATGACATCAAGCACTTTCATGTTTCTTATGTCACTGAATGTCCCAAGGTTGCGCATAATATCTGTTCTTGAAAGTATGCCCACAAGCATTCCCTTTTCTGCGACTGGAAGTGCTGGAATTCCAGATTTCCTTATCAGATCAATTGCCCTGTATATATCATCTGATGGCTTCAACCGAGGGGTCCTTATTGCAAGAGAGCCTATTTTTTCCATGCTCTGTAGGCTCCTTCTCTTTAACAATTCCCTGAAAAGAAGCATTCCCGTATACGTCTTTCCTGATAGTACAGGTATCTGATGTATTCCTGTTTCCTTCATCTTTGCAAATGCATCAGTGACTTTTGCCGTTGCGGGAAGTGTCACCAGTCCTTCCCTTGTCATTATATCCATTACTTTCATAGACACCATCTCAGTACACAAGCGAAATGTGTGAAAGCAGCTCCCTGACGTTGCCCTTTACATTCTCACCCTTTGCCGCTCTTTGTACGAGTTCAGCTATTTCGTGCATATTATTGAAACCGTATCTTGAAATTTCCGCCGTACCAACTCTGCCCTCTCTGTCAACAATTATTCCATTTTCCTCGAGCCTTTCGCTGAATGTCCTGTAATTCAGCCCATATTTGTTTAAGGAATCTGGATCAATGATTATCTGATGTGTTTCCGAGAACCACGGAGAAAAGCGAACACCTGTACCCAGATCATTGAGCTCCTTTCCTAGTGAGTGACTGTTGGATACGACCAGAGATGCATACTTCTCCCCTGATCTGATCATCTCCTCTGTTGCTACACCCAGTGCGGCAACACGTGAAGGGTGGTAATTATCCATTGACCGCCAGGTGATGTTACTTCTCATTGTATTGTATATGTCTTCATCATTGGTAAGTATAATCCCTCCCTGTGGCCCGAAGAAAGATTTATGTGTAGAACCGAAAAGTACGTCACAATATTCCAGAACATCCTTCTGAAAAGCCTTTCCCGCGATAAGGCCCATCACATGCGAACCGTCATAGGCTATCTTTGTACCATGCGGTTCACAAATTTCCCTGATGCGCTTCAAGTCATAGTGCCTTACAAAAAATGACTGGCCAAGAACCAGAAGATTGGGTGAGGTAACTTGCATAAGCTTTTCCAGCTTTTCATACCTGATCTCCTGAGTTGCATCATCATAAGGTATGTGGTAATTTTTAAAGCCAAGCATCTGAGGCAGATATCCACCTTCATATCCGGTATAGCCCCCATTAGCTTCCGGAATGGATAGAACGTTGTCCTTCCTTGAAACAAGTGATAGGAGAACAATCTCTGAGGCTATGTGACCACCTATAGGTCTCACTTCTGCAAATCTGCTGCCGTACAGGCGGGATACCAGCTTTTCAACGGAATGTAAAACCTCCTCGGAAAACTTTGCACCACCATATGCATCCTTACCTTCAATCTCAAGTGAGTACCTGGAAGCCATATCTGAAGACAAAGCCTCTTTTGCATCCATACTCAGGAAATTCTCTGATACCTGCATATTCAGGCACGATTTCCTGAATTCGTTATGCTTTCTCACAATTTCAAGAATTTCAGACAAATCCGGGGGCACCCCCTTTGAATTCTATTACAGTAAATTTCATAGAGCCTGTGAATCATCCAATTGGAATATATAATGTTTCCAAGTGGCATTTTTTCCAGAGTATTTTAGACAAAAGGTCATCTTTTATATCCTTTCTACATTAGAGAACCATGGAGATCAGAATGCGGATCCTTGTTGCCTCGTACAGGAGCAAGGATGTTGCAGTTGAACTGTTTGGAAGAACTGATGATGGAAGATCAGTTACCGCACTCTATTTTGGATTCAGACCATATTTTGATCTTGTTGAACCTTCTGATGCATGCCTCCAGATATACCGTGCTGACGAGGAATATGTGGATGAAGAGAGTATGAAACTCTGGGTAGAAGGGGAGGACAGACAGGTTACAAGGATATATGTCTCATCACCCTGGAAGGTCCCGAAATTAAGGGAAAAATGCGGTAGCAAATTCAAGGTTCTTGCAGCCGACATACCATTCCACCACAGATTCATATATGATATGGATCTGAATCCTTGCGTCACAATAACTGGAGAAGAGATGCCTGAGGAGAGGGGCAACTTTACCACTGATCTCGTTGTGAGGATAGAAAAGCTCGATAAATGCGAGGATTTTGTTCCTCCTGTCAAGATCCTGAGCTTTGACATTGAAAATGCGGTAACCCCTGCTAAAGGGGAAGAATATGGGCATATCCTTATGATTGGATATGCTGTCCATGATGGCAGGGAACTACACAAGGGATATTTGGACGGTGATGAGAAAAAAATACTCTTGGACTTCGTTTCTTTAATAAGGAAAGAGGATCCGGATATCCTCACTGGATACAACATTGATGGGTACGATCTTCCGGTTATTCAGTCAAGGATGCAGAAGTTTGGCGTCAGGTTCAACATTGGAAGAGACGGAGAGGCCCCGCACAGGATTCAGGGCCAGTACTGGCGCCTGCATGGCAGAACAATATCAGATACCTGGTGGGCTGTCAAGAAAATAATGCATCCAAAGCATGAAACGCTGAACTATGTAGCACAGGAGCTTCTTGGGGAAGGAAAGGATAACATAAACCGGCTTAAAATAGAGGAAGAATGGGCCAACAGGAGACAGGAGGTAATAGAGTACTGCATAAAGGATGCTTACCTTACACTTCAGATATTCCAGAAGCTCAGGGTTGTTGACAGGAATATGTTTATGTCAACAGTAACCAAACTACCTTATGATGATGTTTCTAATGGAGGAACAAGCAATTATGTGGATTCTTTACTGATTAGGAAGGCGGACAGAGAGAAGATAGGCGTCCCCATGACTTCCCATAACGGCAAGGATGCACCGATTGAGGGAGGGTATGTCCATTCAATTGGAGCCGGGATATATGATAATGTAATTGTCCTGGACTTCAAAAGCATGTATCCTTCAATGATTATGAAATACAACATTTGTTTCACTACGCTATCCCAGGATGGGGAAAACGTTGCCCCAAACGGAATAAAGTTTATTTCAGCCAACAGGAAACCTGGCCTCGTTCCTAGGCTTCTCAGAGACCTAATGGAGGAACGGGATCGGGTTAAGGCACGAATGAAAGCCGCAAAAGGAGATGAACGGGAATATCTGGACGGCATACAGGGGGCGCTTAAAATTCTCATGAATACATTCTATGGTGTCCTGGCCTCCTCATTCTACAGGTTCACAAACCTTGAAATCGGCAGTGCAGTCACAGGGTATGCCAGGGAAACCATAAAGGGGCTAATAGAGAAACTGAAATATGAAAATTTCCGTGTAATATACGGAGATACAGATTCTGTATTCATAGAGTCTGGCGCACAGTCTCCGGAGGAGGCCATAAAAATCGGCAGAGACCTCAGTGAACGCATTTCCAGGGAAGAGGGGGTAATTGTTGAATTTGAAAAGGTCATGGATCCGTTGTTCTCTCATGGAGCTAAGAAGAGATATGCAGGAAAAATAATCTATCCTGAATCGCAGAAGGGAGAGGTTCTGGTTAGGGGCTATGAGGTTAGAAGAACTGATTCATTCGATCTTCAGAGTGAAGCTCTGTCCAAGGTCTTTGAGCTTGTACTGGACAGAAACCTTCAGGGGGCGATAGATTACAGGAACGACATTATAGGAAAGATAAAGGCTGGAGACACTTCCTCAATAAATATCGATGATCTTGTAATTTCCCGCTCAGTCAGAGACTTCAGAAATTACAAGGAGCAGTCCCTTGCTAATATCAGGGTTGCCAAAAAGCTTATGGAAATGGGGGAAACATTCATCCCCGGCATGAAAGTTTCCTGGATCGTTACAAACAGCAAAAAATCTCCACAGGAGGTTGAGCCCTATATGGATGGTGTACCATTCAACGGAACCCCTGACTGGGATTACTATGCCAGAAGAGTTGACGAGACTCTTAACAGGGTACTGGAAGGCCTATCTGAAGACTACAGGGAATTGCAGGAAAATGGGCGGAATGATACCTCCGGTAAGATGAAGGATAATATGGAGGCGCAGCAGAAAAGCCTCTTCGAATTCTCGTGACCTCAGGTAGAATATTCCTTCCTGTCCACAATATGTTCGGGAATTTTCCCATCAATGAACTTCCTTACGTTCTGGCAAGCCCTGTAGACTGCAGTCACTTCAAGTGATCTGTTTATCCCGCCAACATGTGGAGTGAGGAGTACATTATCCGGAATGGGGAAATCCACTTGAGGTTCCCTCCACCACACATCTGTAAGATATTGTTTACCGGGATTATTTCTCAAATAGTCCAGCATGTCATTTTCCTTTACAACATCTGCTCTGGCAACATTTACGATTGTTTCTCCCCTGAATTTGGAGAGAAGATGTGAATCTATTATTCCCCTGGTCAAGTTCGTCAGTGGCATAGCCAGAGCCACAATATCCGACTCCATGAAAAGTTCCTCTGGTGAATTTACAAATCTGTCCAGGTTCTCGTCACCATGCCTGTTTCGTGAATACGCTGTGGTGACCATATTGAGTGCTTTTGCAATTCTCGACATGCTGCGGCCAATCCCGCCATAACCGAAAATTCCAAGTTTCTTTCCAATCAAGCTGTTAACAGGCAGCTTCTCATAAACTCCACTCCTTGCCTGCTTTTCAAAGTCCATTATTCTTTTGTTGACTGAGAGAAGCATGGCAAAGGCATGTTCTGCAACTGGCTCTGAGAATGCTCCTGCGTTGCTGCATATGGTTACTCTTTCAGGTACGGATTTAAAGTCCAGGTGGTCAACCCCAGCGTAGATTGTCTGGATCATCTTCAGGTCCTTTGTAACTGAGTATTTCCTGTAAATAACCTGAACATCAGCGCCCTCAGGGTCCATGACCCTTACATCTGCCCCTGTAATCTCTCTGCATTTCTCGAGGACATCCTCACTGATCTCCCTCATTATGGAAACTATCATGCTGGTTTAATGTTTCTCTGGAGATAAGTGTTTTCAGAATACTTCATTTTTCCAGGAGTTTTCTGAGAAGGGATTCCGATTTGATTGCCTCCATCTCATTCCTTTCCGGCCTCCTGAAATTAATATCCTCTAATGAATCTAAGTAGATCTTGTGATAGGTGGTTGATCTGCCTTCATATGGATAAACCAGGATATAATCACGGTGAAAGTCCAGCCTCTTTCCCGCAAGTAAACTTTTCTTTCCTGATGACCTATATGCAATAACTGCTGGTTCCCCAAGGGAAATATCCAGGAATGACATGTTGTTGAAATTATACCTGTACTTTTCTCTCTCCACGGAAAAACCATATCGGTCATTATCCATAATTGAATTCCCCCTCACCTGTAGAACTTCAATACCGGGGTTTTCCGATATAAACCAGTGAAATTTGTCCAGAACTTCCCAGACCTGCAGGGTTCCTGTCATTCTGTGGCACCTGATTCAATTAACTCTGAAGGAATTCTTTCGCTGCTTAAATCCCATTTGATATTATCCCCCCATGGGAGGTCCTTTTCTGTAGTTATCCAGTAGGTTCTGAATTCATCTGGTTCCCTTTCCGGAATTGTGGCCTTTCCGTCAGTGAGAACAATTAGAGGGTCTCTGTTCTCTTCATCTTCAAGGTGACGGAACAGATCTCGGAAATCCGTCCCGCCTTCTCCCTTTCTCA
>JAJZZQ010000012.1 GCA_021797525.1 Thermoplasmata archaeon
ATGCAGTAACCTGGTCCCTCAGGGCTCCAATTGCGACTGCCTTGTATTCGTTGATTGTTCCTGCAGGATCACAGTCAAAGAGTCTTGGGCCTATGCTGTCAACTCCTGCAAAGATCATTGAAACACCATAAGGTCTAACACCACCGTACTGTGTATACTGCTGCATCTGATCTGCAGACCTTTTCACAAGGTTTTCAATATTTACAAGTGAGCCGTAAGTAATCTTTTCCTGCTGTGCAGCTACACGGCTGTAATCAACAAGAACCCTGGCATCGGCTACAAGTCCGGATGTCACTGTTGCAACATAATCATCAATGAGCTGGATTTTTTCCATTGAGTTCTGTTCAACCAGCCGGCTCCTCACTTTCTTGTCTGAGATCAGTGCCACTCCGTTCTTGAATTTGATTCCGAGAGCGGTGGATCCCTTTTTAACAGCTTCTCTTGCATATTCTACCTGAAACAGTCTACCATCCGGGGAAAATACTGTGATTGCTCTATCATAAGCCATCTGGCCTTGTTGCATATATATTCACCTTGGGCTTCCATAGTCTAAACGTATTATAAACCTTTTCTCAAGCGGTGCTTCTATAATAGTTTAGAGGGTGGTATTATACTGGGTGGCCCTATATTTGGTGTTTTAAAAGCGAAACTGTATAGGGATGATTTCGTTCATAATTCAGGAGTTATGAAAAATTTTGGCGGGTTCATAATCATGGATAACCATCTCCATTTGAGGCATGAGGGTAGGCTCCTTGAGGCTGTAAGGAGATTCACAAGGCTTGGAGGCAACGCAGTCAATCTTGTAAATCTTCCAGATTATGGTGTTTCTTCTGCACACTATTACAGCGAAATATATGGCCGAACTTTAAAAATCGCCGATATGGTCAGGGCTGAATTTAAAATCCCAGTTCTGGTAACACTGGGACCTTATCCTCTTGATTACTTTCATTTTGAGAGGAATTCTATGGATGGCTTTGAATCAATGAGGGCAGGCCTTTATCTTGCTGAGAAATACATCGAAGAAAAAAAAGCGGATGCAATCGGCGAGATCGGAAGGCCCCATTTTGAATATTCACCAGACAGGTCAGATGGCTTCAATGCCATTCTTGCAGATGCATTCAGTATCTGCCGGGCAAAAGGAGTCCCAGCAATCCTGCATACTGAAGATCTGGCTGCAGAATCTTACAGCAGCCTGGAAAGAACTGCAATATCTGTGGGCCTTGACCCTGTTAAAGTTGTCAAGCATCATGCACTTCCCCCAGATGTATATTTTAAAAATTCTCTAACATTATCGGTTCTGGCCACACGACAGAACACCAGGGATATCAGCAGAAGCAGGCGAAGAATGTTTCTGGAAACTGACTATGTGGATGATCCAGATTCATGGAAGGTAATTCCTCCTGACTCCGTCCCAAAGAGGGCCATTTACATCAGGGAAAATATGGATAACTGGGATGAGTTATTTTCAAACATCTTCAGGGATACACCAATTTCTGTCTATGGAGAGGACCATTTTGCCGGGATTATATGAAAAGTGATGGGTCCTGAGCCAGAATTAAATATATTCACATGTTATCTAAAGGCATGAATCTCAGCCCAACTCAGATCGATAAGGTATCAGAGGAACTAAGATCATTCCTCAGGGCTGAGGCCAGGACAAAAAAGATCAGGAAGATGGAGCCCACCTTCTATAGAAACATCGTCTCTGCCCTTGAAACATTAATGCAGGAATCGGAGAAGCATCTCAAGGACAGAGATATCAGTTCATATATCCGGATAAAGGAAAGGATGGATGAAATTGAACGTGATTTCAAGGCCCTTTTTCAGCGCCGTTTTGAAAAAATTGCTTCTCTCTCCGTATATGATCTAGACTCAGAACTGATGTCATCTCTTACCCCGGAAGAGAAGGATTTCATAGTTGTGCTTCACAATCAGATTCAGGATCAGTATAAGGTCCTCCTGCAGAGAGAAAAGAAGGAAGAGCCAATACCTCCAATTAAGGAAAATGAGCAAGAGCAGAATACTCCGGAATTAAGAAATGAAGCCGAAGCGGAAGATAAGAATACACAAAAACCTTCTGAGGAGAAAGCACCTGTCGAGTATGTCCTTGTTTTGATAAAAGGGGATCAGCCACCAATAGCACAGCCGGACAGGGATTACTTTCTACATGATCAGGATCTTGTCTATCTGCCTTCATCATTTGCTGATTTGCTTATAAAAAGAGGGGCTGGAGAAAAAGTAATAATTTGAAGGAAAGACTTATTTCTTCCTTCTTGTGTAAACAATTGCGGTGCCGGCTACTATAACAACTACCACAGCACCTATTATTCCAAGGTCAAGATAGGTCATTCCCCCTGGAAGGTTGGATACCGGCCCTTCCGGTGTTGACGATATTGTCACATTATGTGTGCTGAAGTGTGGTATATGGACAATAACCAGATAACCTCCGTTTTCAGGTACAGCTGCGTAGTAGGCTTTTACGTTGCTGGTTATGTTCAGAGCACTGCCAGCTCCTGTCAACTGAGTTGCCAGTTTCCCGTCAAAATAAACGTATATCTTTCCAGTTGATGAAAGGAAGGAGCTGTTGACAAATATTGCAATGTTATTTCCGAGATGCTGTGTCGAACTCACTATCAGAGACACTTTTCCAGAGCCAGCTGATGTTACGTTTATGCTAAGTGAGTTGTTAAAGAAGGTACTGAAGTTTACCGCGCCCTTTCCCATGTCCTCAATGGAGAGTTCAGCTGCTATTTTTCCGTGTTCAATTGCGTATTCCAGAGGAGCAATCGCCGATGAAGAAATTTTCTGAAGCCCCGGAGGAGCCACAAATGTTATATGTGCCACAGAAGAGCTGTTCGCACGTACTTCAATGACATGTGTTGTGCTATTGTATGATGAATAGTTTGCCCCACCAACATAAAGGAAACCCCTTAATCCATGTCCATGAATAAGATAAGCGTTGGAGGATGCCTGCACATTCTCATTGAGATTCAGAGTTTCATTCATGAATATGCCGTTGTTTGAGCTTGCAGTTGATGCATTCAGGGTTGTCTCAGCTCCTGCGAAAAGATGCAGTTCAGTAACATTGAATCCTGCTGCCAGCGCAAACTTCATTGTTCCGTTGTTAAGAAGTGCACCGGTATTAAGTGTGGGGTTGTTGTGCATCACAAACACATAACTTGAATTGGCATAGAGGAAAAGGCTGCCCAGGATGCTGAAATTTCCGTCTCTGAAGACCGGGAGGTATCTGGAGGAGCCAAGTGTTCCGTTACCCGTTGCACTTATCTCATTGAAAATTCTGAGATTCCCAAGGGCATTTGCCGTAAAGTTACTAACAGTGCCGGTGGTGTTGTTGAAATTGAAGCCAACGTATGTTCCATTTACAAGCCCTGTTGTCTTGTTGTATGTAAATCTATGATCGTTTCTTTTCAGGACTCTGTGGAGGATTTCATTCAATCCCTGGTGATCTACGAATGCGGAAATCAGAACCCCGTTGTTGAATGAACCGAATTTAAGCATTGTGGGGGAAGGTGAAACAGCCAGTCTGGAGCCGGACACAGAAACACTCCCATCCGTAAGGAAGTAACCCTCAAACATGGAGTTATTTACTCTGTATACTGCCCATGTATTGTCCATGAATGAAAACATCCCAAAGGATTTGAGCTCAATATTTGAGGAAGATGAAATCTTTGAAACAGTTCCATTCATGTTGATCTGCATTCCTTCTTTTCCGGTTCCTGTGGTCATTACCGTAAGGAGATTGGAATTCCCGGCAGATTCCAGAGTTGCATTTGCCGTAGAGAAGATTCTGCTGCCAGAGACACCGGAAGTGCTAACTGCACCACTGATATTCTGGCCCTGTACTGACAACATGCTTGCAAACATATAGGAGTTTCCATCTCTGCTGTAAGTCAGATTCTGCAATGAATTATTTGCGGCTACAGAAAAGCTAAAATTCCCAAGAGTATGAACCGATGTGTCTGTATTGCTAGAAGACGAATCGGCAAGGCTCAGGGAGCTTCCTGCCACAAGAATAACCATTGCTAATGAAATTATTAGCTTTGTATTCATATCTACCCCATTTTGCATTTTCACTATTAAAATATTGTGGTACTATTTTCACAGTGTAATCTCTCGAAACATCGTATTTTATTGATTGTTGTGAATTTCCCTTTACTGCGTGAAAGATATAAATATATATTTTTGATAGGGCAGGCAGAGAAAAGCTTCCGGGCAACTGACGCCTTAAAAGGTGAGGAAAGTCCCCTCTCCGCAGGTGGAGTCCAACCGTCGCAAGCCGGTACTTTGAGAAAAGTGGTAAAGGGACGAGAAATAAACAGACCGGGTAAAAGGATGAACCAGTTTGGAGACATTCCCCGGATACTGATGGGAACCCTTCCTGGATGGAGAAAGTCTAAACGGATCCGTTGATGCCACCGGTAGGATCGGGTAAGACGAATAGTCGAATGTTGCCAGCCGAAAGGTCAACAGAAAGGGGCTTACGGGAAGCATTTCTCACAAATTTTAGTTCTTGCGAAAGATATCTTTATCCTTCAGAGATCTTTCATAACCATTTTGTATGAAGGTACGGCTATTCAGGTAAAGATTTACATACTCAGGGTTCATGCTTGATAAGCCTCCTGAAATATCAGGGCAATTAATGTGGGTGGCCAGGTCGGCTGCTATCCAGATATAAAGTATCTGTGAGCCGGGCCTTAAATTTGAATTGCCGGAAGTGTCCTCATGCCTCAAAAAATGTGCGAAGTCCCATCCTGTGGAAAGGAGAGTTTTAAAACAGTGCCGGGAGAACTTGCGAAAAAAGTCTTCTCTTCTGTTGACATAAAGAATAAAATGCATCTGTGTAAGGAACATTATAAGGAATACAAGAAAGGGACAAAAGAGGAAAGGGAGCTCAGAAGGATGGACTGGGACTGAGGAGGACCAATGCCATCTGGCAGTGGAATTTCTATTGTTTCAACAGTAAGAAATGAAGAAAACCACATAAGGAAATTCCTTGATTCTATATCAGGTCTTTCACAGCCTTACGAATTGATTATTGTTGATGCAGAGAGTAGTGACAGAACCGGGCAGATAATATCGTCATATGGAGAGATTCCTGACCTTAAATACGTAAGGAAAAAATGCTCCCGGGGAGAAGGAAGGAACATCGGAGCTTCATTTGCGAAATACGATTACATTTTATTTCTGGATGGTGATTGTGAGTTTTCAAAAGGACTGCTGGATTCCTACAGAAATATATTGTCAGGTGACTATGATATAGTTGCAGGGTCGACAGAGCTGTCAGGCAGCCAAAAATTCTCAAAACTCAAGCGAGTTCCTCTATACCTTAAGGGTTTTGAAGTTACTTCACCCTCATCGAATCTTTGCTATGCCAGGAGTCTTTTCAACAGCCTCGGCGGGTTCAATCCAGAATATGTAACCGCAGAGGATATTGACCTGAACATCAGGGCAATGAGATCAGGTGCAAGGGCAACAACATGCAGTGAATGCATAGTGACGGCCTTCACACGTCAGAATACCGCGTCTTTTTTGAGCCAGGCGTTCTGGAACGGCTATGGAAGAGGGCAATTAAGGATCATGCAAAAGGACTCCTGGGATCAGATAGTCCGTGGCGAAAGATTTGGAAGCGGTTTTTCTCTGGCAAATATTCTCAGGCTGTCCTGGGCATTCTCCGGTTATTTTTATGCTCTACTGAAGCGGGGTAGGTATCCTGACAGGTGATTTCCCTATATCCTGTGAAATGTTATAATCATAAGAGAGCATAAAGGTCAGAATGACCGGGGATAATCCATACCGCGGAATAAGGAGATCTGAAATTTCACTTCTCTTCAAGCTATATCCTGTATTCAGGCGGTACCTCAGGGACAGGGAAAAATCAAAAAAAGAGGAGGAGAAAACCTGGGATTACAGGAGGGAGAGAAATGGAGAAAAAGCGGTCAGGACATTTATTGAACTCGGCCCTACATTCATTAAACTTGGGCAGGTCCTCTCAGCAAGGCCTGATCTTCTGCCAACAGAATACATAAAGGCATTTGAAAAGCTTCAGGATCAGGTTGAACCAGCTCCGTTCGACGCAGTACTTCCAATACTGAAGGAGAATGTCAGGGATTTTGAAACGGTCTTTGAGGATTTCCAGAAAGAAGCAATATTTGGGGCATCACTCGGACAGGTCCATATTGCAACATATAGGGGAAGGAAAGTAGCAGTTAAGGTAAACAGGCCAAATGTTGAAACTCGTTTAAAGAGAGATCTGATGGTCATAGATCGCCTTCTGTCGCTGGCAAAAGGGAGGATTGAAAATTTTCTATTCATAAGCGTATCAAACGTAATCAATGATTTCAAATACAGAATTTTTGATGAGCTGGACTATACCAAGGAGATACGAAACGCAGACAAAATAAGGAAAAATATAGGAAACCGTGAAAATGTAATAATACCTGAAGCATACAGGGAGGTCTCAGGAAAAAAGGTCCTTGTTCTTGATTATGTGGATGGAATAAAGATCACAGACACAGAAAAGTTGCAGGCTGCAGGGCTCGACCTTAAGGATCTAGCCTTCAGGGTGGATCTTCTTTTCATTAGGATGCTTCTCAGGGATGACATCTTTCATGCGGACCCTCATCCCGGGAATATATCGGTAACACCTCAGGGTGCAATAATACTGTACGATTTCGGGATGATCGGAAATCTTGATGAAAAGACAAGGTTCTCTCTCCTTTCTCTCTACGATGGCCTTGTCAATACAGATCCGGATCAGATAATGGATGCACTTGTGGATCTGAAGGCTCTCTCTCCAGCTGCAAACAGGGCCATAATG
>JAJZZQ010000014.1 GCA_021797525.1 Thermoplasmata archaeon
GCATTCATTATTTTCATCGTGTTTATTACCAACATATTTGGATTGAATAATTTAAAATCATTCCGGAGAACAGTTGACAAACTATGGCATTATGAAAATAAGTATTCATGATCGATCAATCGGAATGGAAACAATATTTATTCTAATCATATTCGGTACTATTGGAACCTGAATTTACTGTCTTAATTGCTTCGCATAAACGGGAAGACATGCTTGGTCAGGCACTCAACTCTTTAGAATCACAGACGATTGATCATAGAAAATTTGAGGTCATAGTTGTAAAAGATTATCAGATTAATGGAGGAATATTTAAGAATAGATCTTTCCAGATTCGTGTTTTTGATTCGGACATTCAGGACCTTTGGAAAAAACATCTGATTGGCGTTTCAAATGCCGATGGGAAATATATCTGCTTTCTCGATGATGATGACCTTTTTTCAAGATTCAAGCTGGAGCGATTAAGTGACCTTCTCAACAAAAATAACGCAGATTTCATTGTCAATTCAAAGGCGTTCTTCAACCATGAAGAAACGCCAGAGGATATCAGTACAATCAATGACAACGATAACCATGTTTATGAAGTGAGGGGTGAGATCCCTCGGGATCTTTTCGCCAGAATCCCATGGTATAATTGCAGCAGCATGACTATCCGGACAGACATTGCCAAAAGATACGTTCATTTAATAGAGAATATCACAAGAGAAATAGATCCTTTCTGGTTTCTGGTGGGTCTGGAATCTGCCAGCATTATTCTATACGATCAGAATAAATTGACTCTGTATAGACGGCATCAGGAAGGGGTAAGCAGAAGTAACGATATAGAGAAACTGTGCAATTATGCACAGAGTGCCATTACCAATCTGTCAAAAATGAATAATTGTTTTACAACAAAGAGCGCTAAACTGCTTATAGGATATAACTTAACTGAGTGGAAAGCTAAATCAGTTTTGCTTGGTTGCTTGAATTCCAGGAAACAGAAATTCACTTCCATAATTTCCCTTGTGCAATATATCAAGACGTTTTCAAAAAAATGGATACTGGCTTTAATCGCACTCCTTTTAATATCTATTGTGAGCATAAAAAAAGCCCAGGAGATATACCCGAAATTCTACAAATAGTTGGAATTGGAAATTCGTTGAACATTGTTAAAACAACGTGTTTCAGCGATAGGATCCTTTCTCCTTATAGATCTTATCGTATACTTCAAGCATTGTTCTGGCCACGTTTATTGTGCTGAACTGTTCTGCATAATCCGTGAGCGCATGTGGATCTTTATTTATAGACGCAGTTTTTATAACAACATCTCCGTCAAGTGCTTTGGGCATGACAAAATTGGCTGCGGATCCATAGAGTTCTTTATAGACTGGAATAGGATTTAATAATACTGGAACACCGCATGAAAGTGCCTCCACAACAATCGATCCGAATCCTTCAGACTCAGACATGCTGATCAGGACATCTGAATGTGAAAGATAATTAACAAGATCCTCGTTTGATTTGGGTCCCAGGATGTGAATATTGTTAAATTGTTTTGAAAATCTCATGATGTCCTCATATTGTGAAGTCCAGGCCCTTGGGCTGCCAATGTGGTAAAACTCAATTTCACTATTACCTCCAATTTTACTGATAACAACTTTCAAATTTTTTCTTGGATTGAAATCACTTATTGACAGAGCATGAATTTTACCGTCTTCAGGATATGGGTTATTCGGAGTCTTTTTAAAAAAATCAGTCCTGATTGGTGCAGGTACCATGTGAATATTATTCTCCGGCTTGCCAAATAATTCAATCAATTTCTGTTTGGTGAATTTTGTTGTTACAACTATGTCATTGACCCTTAGCGCCTTTTTTATAGAAAGATAATGTCCCAGGTTTTTTCTGTCCCAGATTGAAGGTTTTTTATCAGACTGCAGAAATGGAATAACGTCATGAATTGTTATCACATTGGTGTCTTTGATCGTATTACTTGGGCTTATTGAGTGAATTATATCACCCGAAACACGCGTAATCTTGCCCTGGATCATCTGGGAGATCACACCAAACCTGGGCTTTCCCAATATAGAAAATTCTAATTTGTGCAGGTAATGAATGGATGTATCCACGTCCAATTGCTTGAAACCATGAATTAGGTTATCCAGGTATGTCTTAGTACCAGTTGGATATTTGAAAGCCGGGGCTACGAATGAGATTTTCACTTTTAGGCAAGATATAGACTATATTTAGGCATTTCTGGAAAATCGAATTGGGAGATAATTTTATTCAACGATATTTTGTGTTTTCGTTTAGGTAATCATATGGATATGTTTTTCTAAATCTAATATTATTTACCTACTTCATAAAATATGTCGGGATGCAACCATGGTGTTGTATTGCCTTTTACGAATTGTAGACATGAGTGTAAAAATTACCAACCTCCTCACGAAAACTTTCAAACGAAAACTTTTTTGCGCCCTTATAAGCCATTTTACTGTACTTTTCACTGCTCTGTACGACCTCTTTTATGCCATCAGCGAAAGATTCACGGTCAATCTGGCTGAAATATGCTGAATCTTTGGCGATTTCGCGAAAAACCTCAATATCTGAACAAACAATTGGGAGGCCTGTTGCCATCGCCTCTGGTAGGGGATACCCGAACCCCTCGTCCAATGAAGGTTGCAAGAGCACATCGCATGAATTATAAATCTCGTTCAATGTCTCATTGGAAATGCCGTGAAAAGTTAGGCTATTACCAATTTGTGTTCCAATACGGACAAGCTGGTAAGACTCACCAAGTCTATCCATTATTGAAGGTATAATGTTCACATTTTTTCTATATCTGTTACTTGACACAGATAGCACAAGGTGTTTGTCCAGGGGCAATTCAAGTTCCGCTCTCAGGCTACTTTTTGTTTTGTCAATTTTAAAAAACCACTTTGAAGTTCCAGGGTAGATTCTGGTGATCTCTGAAGTGAAATTGTTTTCAACAAGTTCCTTTTTGACACGGTCAGTTGTCACTAAGATGTGATCTACCTCCCTGTATTCTCTAAGGGTTTTAATCAAATGCCGTCTTTCTGATTTGACAGGTGTATTTCGCTCGTCCAGCGCAAACAGATCATGTATTGTGACTATCTGTTTTCCCTTCTTTTTAATTGGTTCAATAAATGGATCTGATATGTGTACGATGCCTCCATCTTTCAGCAACACTGAAGCTTCTTTGCGAATTTTTCTGAATATGAATTTTTGAAAATTCAGGTTCAGGTACCAGCCATTTGTCATTAGCGGTGGATAGAACCCCTTTACTTTTGTACCTGGGTATTCATCATTAACCAATCTCGAATCAAGAACGAAGCTGTATGCTTTGGTATTCGAAGGAAAAAGAGAAATCAAATCATCAGAATATCTACCGATTCCAGAGCGGCTTGGACTGCTATTAAGAATCATGATACTGTCAAATTTTTTACTATCCATATACATCACAGGCCAATTCAATGATTGAAACCCATGATCGAAGGATTGTTATTAGTTTTTATAGCAATAATTCACTGATTGATTGGATATAAGTTCATACATGCTTTTTTGAAATCTATTACGAAGAGAATGGCTATTACGATTGGGGTTGATCCAGTCTTAAAGACTACTATTTTGAAAAATCTACTACCGCTTAGATTTATTCAATTGATAATTTCTTTGTTTCCACGAATTCTTGATATCCAGAATATATAATACATCCTGTTATGGATGTCTACTTTCTTCGTAATAACGTATATATTCCTTCGCCTGGTTTACTACGTTATAGTTCAATTTTACATATTCTCTGGACTCTCTTCCCAGCTTCGACCTGAGTTGCGGATCCTCGATCAACATCTGGATAGAATCAGCCATCTTCCCAGTATGTCCTGCCGGAACCGTCCTGCAGATATTTTCTGGACATACTTCATCCAGTGAAGTAGAATCGCTCCTTATAGCTGGAAGCCCGCATGAAGTTGCTTCAAGAAGTGCATAACCCATCTGTTCCTCCCAGTAAAATGTGGGTAAGCTGGGGAAAATGAAAACGTCTCCCAGGCGGTAGAGATTTACCAAAGAGTCATATTTCAATTTACCAAGAAAAAATACTCTGTCAGAAATTTCCAGTTTATTTGCCAGTCGCCTACAGTAATCACCAAACTCTGATGTCATCCCACCGGCTATGAGGTAATTGACTTTTACCTTTCTCTTTTTGAGAAGATGAATTGCCCTCAATACATATGTGATTCCCTTGTTATAGACTATCCTGCTTGAACTTATCAAAGTATTATTGTGGATCAAATCATCAGGTAATCCAAGAGTATTGGTTGGAGTACCAGTAGAAAACAATGAGGTGTCTATTCCTGGATGGATCTTATGTATCTTATCTGGTTCAACCTTCTCTTCGATCAAACACATCTCAGCATCGTTGGAGACTGGAAACAGGTGTTTTGCATTTTTTAAAACTGTTTGGCGTTCTTGACTTAGCCGTCTATTATACTCAAAATAATAGTGGAATGGTATATTTTCCCATGATACTACGCCATAGTTTACTTTGCTTTTTATAGACTGATAGGGCAAGGAAAACACATCATCATTGAAAATTAAGTATTCAAATTCTTTAAATGCTTTCTTAGGTAAAACAAATTTGCTGAAGACGTCATAAGCATTAAATTTAAACAATCTGTTCAGATACCAAACATATCCGCTCCTTACGATCTTATCTACCGGCGAAAAACTCCTCCATCCGATAGCTCGTTTATGGGGCATTGGAAGATTTTCCTTAAATGGGGAAATAAAAGAAACATCATAGCCTAAAGCCTTCATTTCCCGCATCAATGGTATATCCCATGGTGTCACGTGACCCGATCTGACAAAACCTATTTGTGGCAATTCTTTCTTTCCTGCAACTCTGAACAGTAATTCATCGGAAGCTTGCTTCCAACGAAAAATTGTACCTTATATAAATCTTCGGTCTGTGTTGGCAAATTCTATGAACGTTTTGACCCACAGTTCCTTGGTTCCAATATCATATCTCTTGCCCTTTATTATATGCCCATACATGTCTCTTTCTTTGCACATAAGATCAATCGCATCCGACAGCTGGTATTCTCCGTTTTTCCCCGGTTTTATTTTCCGGATATAATCATAGATATCCGATTGAAATGCATAAATGCCAGTTATACCAAGGTTACCGGGTGACTGGCTTGGAAGAGGTTTTTCAACCACTCCTTTAATCTTTACTATGTCACCAGATATACGGTCAGTCTTGACCATGCCGTAGTCCTTCACCTTTTCAAGCGGAACAGCTTCCAGCGAGAGGCAGGGTGAGCTGTATTTACCATAAAGGTTGATTAACTGTCTGGTCACAGTTATTTTCGAAGAGCTTCTGTATATTGTATCACCAAGTAAAACGATAAATGGTTCATCATTAGTGAAACCTCTGGTGTATCTTATAGAATCTGCAAGTCCCAGCGGTGACTTCTGCCTGATGAAATATATATCAGGAAAGTCTATGACGCCTGAATTTTCTGCTTTATCATCAAGAGAATGCCTGTCAAAATAGTTTATTATTGAATCCTTGCCTGATCCGATGATAATCAGGATCTCGTCGAGACCGGATTTAACTGCCTCTTCAACTACATAATGAATGACAGGTCTATCAAGAACCGGGAGCATCTCCTTGGGTTGTGCTCTTGTCAGCGGATAAAATCTGGATCCCATTCCGGCAGCTGGAATCACGCACTTTCTAATTCTTGCCAAGACCTACCCCCATTTTTATGTCATACTTTTCAGGATCCAGAATCCGCCTGAAATCAAGAACCGTTTTTCCTTCAAGCATTTTGATGGGCATATTCGCAAAATCTCTCCATTCGGTTGCTGTTACCACAATATCACTTTCGCTTATGCAGGTTTGCATGTCTTTACAGATATTGACTCCCTCAAGATTCTTTATAACTGGGTCATAGGCATTAATAACTGCACCCTTCTCCTTCAACCGGGATATTAGAAGTATCGATCTGCTCTCCCTCAGGTCATTTGTGAGATCCTTGAAGCTTAAACCAAGAACGCACACTCTGGATCCTGAGAAAGATATCCCTCTTTCCATGGTGTTTTGCAATATTTGGGATACCCGGTTCTCATTGTATCCATATACTTCTCTGAGAATGCTCATGTCAATACCCTTTGATCTAGCAAATGTTATCAATGCCTGCGTATCTTTCGGGAAACAAGATCCACCGAAACCCAAACCGGCTTTGAGGAATTCCTTCCCTATCCGTTTATCCAGACCCATGCCCTTTGCAACTACGTTTACATCTGCACCCGGTATCTTCTCACAGAGATCCGCCATCTGGTTGATGAATGATATTTTTGTTGCCAGAAATGCGTTACTGGCATATTTTATCAGCTCTGCATTTGCGTTTGTTGTAACTATTGCAGGCGATCCTGTAAAGCTCCAGATCTCCTTTACTACATCACAGGGTTCACCGCCTATGACTATCCTGTCAGGGTGTTCCGTATCATAAATGGCATTACCCTCCCTTGTGAATTCAGGATTTGAAATTACTTTCATTCCAGTTCTCTCGGATATAAAAGATGCAGTTCCAGGAACCACAGTGCTCTTGATTATCAGTATAGCAGATCTGTTGATCTTCGCAACCTCATCAGCTGCCTTTGTAACATAGCTGAGATCTATGTTTCCAGAAATATTTGGTGTTGGCACTGTTATGAAGATAGCTTCGCATTCTGACAGTGCGGAATAATCATCTGAAAAGATCAGGTTCTTCCTTCCACTGATCAGATACTTCTCAAGATCTGGCTCAAAAATTGGAA
>JAJZZQ010000063.1 GCA_021797525.1 Thermoplasmata archaeon
TATGCTTACATTTGAGTCATATGACGAGGAAAACAGGCCGGTCTCATTATATGCAACCTGATAATCTGAACCGTAGCTGTACTCCACATTATTCTTAACTATTGGTGAAGGGAAGGAACTGCCGGTTGTACCGTTTAAAGACGAATCCAGCATATTAACAGACAATGGCGCTTCATAGGCCACAGAAGCAGAGGTGAGGCCTGTTATACCTGTAATGTTCCCTGCAACCCATTCAGGGATTTCTGGTTTCTTGTCTGGTCCAAAGGAAGAAGTGCCGCTAAGTGCCATTATTCCTGTGTTGAAAGCAGCTGAAAAATCTTTAGACGAACCGCTCATGCTTAGAATTAGCCTGTTGGGAAACTCTGTGAAATTGACAATACCATAACTTTTGAAATAATTGACAAGTTCCTGATAATAGGATTCACTGGGTGCGTAAAGCCTGTCAAATGTATTGGCAGATATATAATGATGATACTGGTCACTGGAGGGATTTGAAAGATTAGAGAGAAAAGAGGACAGGTGAGATTCATTAGCAGGGGATAGGGAGACTGAGACCACCATGTGGAATGATTTTTCAGTTCCGTTAGTCAAAATGTTTCCAGAGAACGGAACTGGTGAAAGGCTTACATCCAGATGGTACTTCGATGGGGTGGAAAAATGGCTTCCTGAATCATTTGTATTATATGAAACCGCAATTGATGATGAGGAAGCCACAAAGGAAATAACAAGAATCAGGGATACTATTGCCCTGAATTTTTTTGACATCTCTAATTGGAAGTAAGACCTACTATGAAAATATTGCCTATCATGTATTTATTCGATCGCCGCTATCTATGAGAAGATTCCTCAGAACCTGCCCGGATATGCTCCGTGGTATATCAGATTTCCATACAATTTCTGAAGGAACATTATGCATGCTGAGTTTCCTATTAAGATATGAAGCCACTTTCTTTTCATCAGTCCTTCTATCCTCCTTTACACAGTAAATTACTATTTTTCTGATTCCCTGCGTTATCTCCTTGAAATCAACAACAAATTCAGAAACACCGGGTATCTTTCCTGTGCTCCTCTCTATGAAGCATCTGCTTGTGTGCCTGCCCATTATAACTGCAATATCTCTTTCCAGCTTTATATCTTCTATTGAGCCATCTGTGTTCATTCTTGCCTTAATTCCCAGTCCGCTGCTCATCATGGATTCACTATTATCCCCTGATTCATCCTCATCCCTTGTATCTCCCTTATTTAATGGAAGAAGCTTCCTCTGGGAATCACCGGGAAATTCCATACAATGGGTAATACCCATCATTTCAGGAGGGCCAAAGAAATAGAATATCCGGAAATTGTTCCTGCTTGCGAAGTCGGAAAAAAGGCTGGTGTCCAAATCCATTCCTGCTGAAATTATGCCCCTGATCCTGTCCCTGTTTGGGTATTCAATCTCCTTGATCTTTGATATTATTTCCGGAAACAGGGTTATGAAGTTTGCGTTGTACGTATCAGCAATCTTGAAAATCCTTATTCCGGGGTTAGGACTTGATGGAAATATGGAATACCCGGTGCTAAGAACTGGCATCAGTACTGAAAGGATAAATCCCTCCGGGGAAGCTGGAGGAATGCATGAGGCGTTTCGGAAAACTGAACCAGGCCCAGTGATCCTGTTAAGCGCAGAAGATGCACGATCATATAAGGCGTTTCCATGGAAATTGAGTATATTGGGCTCGCCGTTTATCCCATATGACAGAAAGCCTATGGTCTCTTCTCCCTGTAACCCCACATGATCCTTTTCCCTGGGCTTTTCAAGAATTATATCTATAAGTCTTGACACGAATCCTGGAGGTTGGTTATTCTGATGCCCATCTGTCTGAATCCCCTTTGTAAAATTCATCAGATCTCCTATCCTTGCTGTGATTACTTTCTCTCCACGTTCAGGGATTATGTCTGAGTCAGATTTCATTATCAGCCAGTCGTTTCTCTGAACTGTGGATAAGGACTGGTATTCACTTTCCTTCAAAGAGCCAAGGTTAACTGGAACTGCCCCTGACTTCAGTACACCCAGAACGGAGATCAAGTACTGGGGAGACATTGGAAGAAGAATGCCTACCCTTGAGCCGCTTCCATATCCTCTGGAAACCAGAAATTCAGAAAGTGAGGATGACATCTGGTCTATGTTCCTGTAGGAAAAATACCTTCCATCATAAACAAGAACCGGATAACTGGGTTTTCTGTTTGCAGCATCCTGGAAAGCTTCCAGAAATGTAGCCTGTTTTAAGTTATTGGAACCTGTTTCAGGGCTGTTTGGCATTATTCACCTGCTTATCATTTAAGTGAAGTCATTTATTAATCTTCCCAATGTAAATGAATTATGAGTACTGGCTGTAATACTTAAGAACCTCTGGGATTCTGGAGATCATATCATTTATGTCATACCAGTAAGCTTTCTCCTGGAAACAGAGATCGGCTGACTTCTTATTTATAAACGATGCCATACATGCAGCCGCCAGCACACTTCTTGATGCATTCAGTATAGAAGCAAGAATGCCAGCCAGCAGATCTCCTGTCCCCCCCATGGTCATTCTTGGGTTCCCTCCCTCTGTGATCCTGTAAATCCTGCCGTCTGAAATTATGTCCTTTTCACCTTTCAGGATAACCAGAAAGCCTGTTTTTTCGCAGTATTCCAGAACATATTCAATGGTGGGTGCTCTTCCACTTATCCTTTTGAACTCTGTTGCATGAGGGGTCATGCATATTTTTGACATTGGCGCAGCCTCAAAAATCTCTTCAGCCCTTGAAAGAGCGTCTGCATCCAGCACTATGAAACCGGTATATCCTTTCAGGGCGGCTATCTCATTGGAGAGATCGTAATCCCCGCATCCTGAGCCAATTAGAACAGAATCTGAACGCTGTACTATCTCAGGGGTCAGATCTTTTGATATTCCTGTCATGATCTGTGGATCATATCCAGAGATCACTGCCCTGTTCTCCTGGGAAGTAAAAACCTTAACCGTGTCGCTTCCTGATCTTATGGCTCCCATTGCTCCAATGACAGCGGATCCATAGAACCTGTGGCCTGTGATCATAATAACCCTGCCGTTCATACCTTTATGGGATGATGGGTCCGCCTTTTTCAGATAGAGGAAATCCCCCGGCCCGCTGTTTCTGAAAGCCCTGTCCGGTATTCCTATGTCCTTTATTATTATCCTGCCACTGTTGTTTTGGTTCATACCCTCTTTGATATCCGTAAATGTTACTGTGATCTCCGGGGAAATGCATATCTCGCTTCCGATACCAGAAGGGACATCCACAGAGACCAGATGCTTTGCAGAAGTGTTCACAGATTGAATGTATTGATCCAGTGGCTTTCTTGGCTTTCCTGAAATTCCAGAACCCAGAAGTGCGTCAATGACAACATCGTAATCGGAAATTTTGTCAGGGAATGAATTGAGGAATATGCCCCTGTATTCCCTGAATGCTTTCTTTGCCTCCCTTGTTTTAAGGGAGTTTTCATCTGATGCAAGAAATACACTTACTTCATTATTTTCTGAAAGAAGTCTGGCGGCAACAATCCCGTCTCCTCCATTGTTCCCTGTACCGCACAGTACAAGTATTTTCAATCCTCTTCCAAATATATCTGAAACTGTTTCTGCAACTGCTCTGCCAGCATTTTTCATCAGTTCGTACAGATCACCATGGAGATACCTGTAGTTCAGGTCTATCCTCCTGGACTCCATGAAATTGAGCATACATACAGCAAGATCAGACTCATTTAATTATTTTGCCAGTGGCCACGTACCAGAGATAAAGGTCCAGTTCACCGGGTTTCATTCCAAGTGAGTCCGAATATGTCCTGAATATATTCTCCTTCTGTATGTATCTGAAAGCAGGCGTGACCTTCGTGTCTATAGAGGGGTCAAGCTGGTTCATTATTCTCACAATGTGCTTGTCAAGAATAGCAAGATCAAACACCCCGACATTGCGTAAAAAATGAGATGCTTCCTTGTAACTAATTCCATCCACGTTCTTAACAAGAAATTCCCTTGCTTCCTTTGGGTCTGTGGATCTTACAAGTCCGGGGAGTTCATCTATGAAGTGGCGTGCATTAACTATGAACCTTGATCTCACATTATAGAAGCGGTATTGCAGCTCATGGAGGCGGTCTCTGAGTCTCGTCTCTGACAATTTGAGGAACCCATTCATTCCCATGCCCATCTGTGTCCTTATCCCCATCTCCGCAGAAGTGTTTGCAGTCAAAATGCAGAAGCATAACTCCCCGAAAAGAGTTTCTGCATCGGAAGAACGCATTAGCCTGAAATCCTCAAGCCTGGATTCCAGAACCTCCCTTATTTCCGATTCCTGAATGGCCTTTAATTTCGAATAAAAAGAGCTTTCTCTGAAAATATTCTGCCCTGAAACAGAAACTGGTTCCATTCAGGGCACTCATAATGAAATATTATTTGAATATTTCATACATTTTTTTAGCTTTCTCAAGCTTCTGGTCTACGTCAGACCACCTGACGTTCTTCATGAATGCGTCAAGATAAGGAGCTCTCTTAGCACCATAATCAACATAATACGCATGCTCATACACATCCAGGGCCAGAATAACTATGCTGTTCCACATGGCGTTTGAATTGTGTGCATCGGCGCCTACATTTCTGAGCTTCCCTGTATTCAGATCGAAAACGAGAAGGCTCCAACCCCTGAATGCAACTCCTGTGGCCTTGAAATCCTCCACCCATTTCTCATAGCTTCCGAAGTCCTTTTCGACCTGCTTTTTGAAAGACTCTGATGGCTGTCCGTGTGATGCTGTAAGATTTCCGAAATATGTCTCATGAAGAAGGGCACCATCGAAATTGAAAGTCTCCTCCGACTTCAATTCCCTGAGATCACTGTAGTTCTGGTTAGCTGCGGCTCTGTCGGCAGATCCCAGTTTTGACCATATTTCATTCAGTTTTTTGACGTATCCCTTGTAATGTGTTTCAAAGTGATACTCAATCTGCTGATCTGATATTCCGTCAAGTCCCTTGGGTTTCAGTTCGTTTTTTTCTTTCCAGTTGTCTGCCATTATTTCACCGTTTCACCATTTCCTTAAGACTTAAAAATCTTATGAGAAATGTTTAAAAACATATTCCGTAAACCAAAGAAGAATCTTACGACAAAAAGTCGTCTATGGACCTTATCCCTTCTCTCGTATCTAAATATATTCTTGTCCGCAATGATCTTGCATTACTCAACCACTGATCTAGAGGTTCGTCTTCAATTGATCTGGCCCTGTGAATCTGGGAGGAGCATTCAGAGCAGTAAATCCCACTATAGATAAGATCCTGACAGATAATACAGTGATGCTTTGCTGCCATGATCGAGGTTAGGACAGGGATGTTAAAACTCTTTTGCTGCCCCTTGTATGGATTTTGATGAGTATATAAACAAATATCTATTTTTCCGGATGTTGTTTTTATACCTAATTGGGAGTCCTTTAATTCTTGTTATACACTATATTAATCATCCCTGTACATGGTATCTGCATCAGAGCCACCGGTGAAGAATACAGACATATCGCTGTACACATCCTCCAGCCCGCTGAAATCCTTTGCAGATACAGGCACTACCTTCGAGATCATATCGTTATCCCTGAATGAATTCAGTACAGATATGAAGAAATCTTTCATCATTGGAGTTTTCTCATCCATGAGAGAATCAGATAGAAGTTCCGGAGAGTTTTCCCATGAATGTACCCTCTGTATGTCTTCTTCCGTAACCAGATCGGACTTGTTCAGGACATAGATCATTGGCCTGAAGAATCTTGACATCACAGAAGCGTATAGCATTTTCTGGGAAATATAGCCTGAGGGGGATAAGGAGAGAACTGCATCCGAAATGAAGGCAAGCATTGACCTGTGCCCGCTCAGTTTTTCCACCAGCAATGGAGCACCAGGCCGGTATGTGAAAAGTTCCATCTGGCCCGGGGTATCGAATATTACATAATAGTCGTCCAGTTCCCTCAGAACTGTTGAAACCGGCTCTATATTATCCAGAAGGAGATCGGCTGCCACAATCTGTGCCCCGTTTGGCCCAAGGTTGTATTCTGACATGATCTGCGAAAGTGATATTGTCTCCCTTATGTCCACCTCGGCTTCATATGGTATGTATTCCGATCCAGGATCGAGATTCACAACAGCCGCATCATATTCATTTGTGATCAACCATTCCTTAAGCGCTCCACAGAAGGTAGACTTCCCTGTACCCGCAGGGCCGGTTACGAAAAGAGATCCGATCAATTTTCCACCTCTTCCTCCATATAGAAGTTTAGTTCCTCCCCCTTGATGGGCTCTGTTGTGTTGAAGGTACCTTTTATCGTGTTTACAAGGTTGTTGATTCTTATCTTCAGGTACCAGGGAATATCAAACTCTTCTGAAATTTTTACTGTTTCCTGCATGTATTTCATAATGCTTCCTCTGTGTATTGTCAATGTAAGGCTCCTGTTTCCGCATTTAAGACATTTTCCAGACAGTGGGACCCTTCTGTATTTCGCATTGCATCGTGTGCATCTGAACTCCTGGGAAAAGAATTTCTTGAAATTTCCATACATATCAGGCAGAAAATGCGAGTTGAGAACCCTTGATGCAACATCATCAGCATCCACCGCCCTTATTCTTCTTGCCAGTTTAAGCTGCCTCTCTATTTTCTCCTCCATGCTGTCT
>JAJZZQ010000070.1 GCA_021797525.1 Thermoplasmata archaeon
CATATAGATCTGCCAAAATCTGAAACCCTACGGCCACTGCCATCTTCCTCCATATTTGCACCTCAAAGTTGACAATCAGTCGTATTAAAATGTTGTATTTAAATATTTATTATTCCGATGAGTTTTTCTTTATATCTATACACCTGAATAATTATGGAAAATTCAATTGTGCCATCTAAATATCTATAAAAAAATATTATTTATTATATATTGATACATCTACAAATATTTGATTTGTAGGTTAATTTCAGGGTATCTGGTCTCCATCTCCTTGATCAGGCTCAATGCAAAGTGGAACCTTCTGTTTGATATCACGAGAAGAACGTCAAGCCCCCTGGAGGCTGCTTCGAAACTGCCCTCAAGGGAAGCAAATTCAATCTTAGGAACATAACCTGCGGACCTAACAAGATAGTATGCATGCTCTCCGGATACTGCTATTATGCGATTGGATGATGATGCTTTTTCAAGTTCCTCACTTAATTTTGCTGAGTTGCTGATTGAAGGGGAGACTGGCACCACATAGATCATAACGTCTCCAATGTTGACCTCGATCTTTTCCTTCACCTGCCCTATTCCCACAATGCTCCCCTTACTGGCGTCCCATGCAGCGGTGCCTGAGTAAGGCCCATCAGTAGCTCTTGCATGAAGATATCCTCCTTCCATGCGAAGGAGCGCCCTGTCGTTCTTTGAAAAGTTATCATCAGCAATTGCCTCCCAGGTATTTACCGTGTCTAGCCTGCTAAGATTTGAAGAGACAAAATCGCGGAGATTTGTAAGGTATGTCTCCACAAATGCAAATCCGTCTTTGGTGATATGCGCATTCTGATCGAGAAGCCCTCTCTTTTCAAGCTGTTTGATATTATACTGCACACCCTGCAGGGTAATACCCACCTCTCTTGAGATATCTGCCGGCCTATCCTCTCCCTGTAGAATCCGGAGCATTATCATCAGCTGGGTAAGAGTTCCCTGATCGGGTACCATGGAAAGGCAATCTATGTTTTGAATATTAATTGTTCTTAAACAAAATTGAAATTGCAGTACCTCATTACTTTAATTATGGGCATTGTTCCAGCAGTGAATTCTGGAAGAAGTGTTCTTATTGACAACACTTCTTTCCTGTCTGAATATTTCACTACCCTTGAAATTCAGAGAGTTCTAAATGATAGAAGAAACAAAGGTCGGACTGGCGATATTATATTTATGCTTCAGCACCCTCATACTTTCACAACCGGGATACATGACAATCCGGCTGAATATCCATATCTGGAGCAAAAGCCTGTCAAGATAGAAAGGGGCGGGTCAGTCACCTATCATGGTCCTGGCCAGCTCGTAATGTACTTCATAGTATCTTTGAAAGATAATGGAATAAATGTTCTCCAGCTTATAGAGAGAATTCAGTCATCCATGTCAGAGGCACTTCTAAGGTATGGGATCAGATCTGAGGGGAGACTGGGAAAGGAAACTGGGCTCTGGCTTTCAAATGGCAAAAAGATTGCATCTATAGGTCTGGCAATTAAAGGCTTCTCCACGCTTCATGGGGCCGCGATTAACATAAGCAACAGTATGGCTCCGTTTTCAAAAATAAGACCATGTGGCTTCGATTATGATGTCATGACAAGCTTGAGCTTGGAAAAGGGTCAAGATATAGATTTCGGGCTCTTTGTTGAAATCCAGAAACAAATTTTAGCCGAAAAATTCAGAATAAAGGAGACAAAAAAATTTCAGAATGAGGTGGAATTCAGGAAATATCTGAGTGGGCAATTGTCTGAGACTGCTCCCTCATAAACTGCTGGAGATAGTAATAAGATCCAGTACCTTTACCGCTTATTCCACTCATCTTCCATCCAACAAATGGTTGGGATCCCACAACAGCCCCGGTACTTGCACCTCTGGTTCGGTTAGCGTAAATAACTCCTGCTTCCACATTGTCGAAATAATATTCCATCTCCTTCTGGCTGTTTGTAAATATGCCTCCGGTAAGGCCATATTCTGATTTATTTATATGTTCTACTGCCTCCTCCACGCTGTTTACTTTCAGAACTGCAAGGACAGGGAGGAACAGCTCTTCCCTTACAACATGGGAATCTGGCTTTGCTTCAGCAATCAATGTCGCTTCAACATAGAATCCTGGCTGATCCAGAGCCCTGCCTCCAGCAACAACCTTTCCCCCCTCGGAAAACTTAGGTATCAGGCTCTTAAACTTTTCAAAAGCCTCACGGTTTACTACTGGATTCAGAAACGCCTCCTTCTTTCTTGGATCCTCCGGCTTAAGGTTTCTGACTTTTTCAGAGAGTTTCTTCACAAACTCATCATAAACATCCCTATGCACATAAGCCAGTGAAGTTGCGCTGCATTTCTGGCCAGAATATCCATATGCCCCACGGAATACACCTTCTACTGCGTCATCAAGCCTGCAGCTGTTGGAAACAATTACTGCGTCCTTTCCTCCCATTTCTGTAATCACTGGCTTTGGCCTCCTGGCCTGGGCGTTTCTGTATATGCCCATTCCAACCTCTCTTGATCCGGTAAAAACGACTCCCCCTATATCGTCATGTTCGGTTATCATCTTCCCTACTACTGAACCCTTGCCAGCAACAAAAGCCAGAGCCTCTTTTGGAACACCTGCCTCATATAACATATTAACTGTGAGATAGGTGCTAATTGGAATATCACCGGATGCCTTCAGGATTACGCCGTTACCAGCCACAAGGGGCCCCGCTGTCATTCCTACAGTTATTGCAAAGAAGTTGAATGGAGGGATCACAGCGAAAACCCCGTAAGGCTTCATAACACTGAAGCTCTCTTCGTTGTCGTAGCCCTTTCCAGTAAGTCTCTCATAACCATTGTTCTGTATAAGGTCCAATGCATAATATCTTAGGAAATCTATGCCCTCATCCACATCTGCCATAGCCTCGGTTCTGTTCTTACCGTTCTCGTATGCAAGGAGGGCAGATATGAGAAATTTTTTTTCGCTAAGAAGGTCAGCTGCCTTCAAAATGATTGTTGCCCTCTTTCTATAACCATAGTGATACCACTTCTTATAATTGGATTTAAGCATAGAAATAGCTTTTTTTACACTCTCACCAGATGCGGCTTGAAAAGTGCCTATCTCTTTTCCATCTATTGGGGAGATATCCTTCAGTTTTTCGTTCTCAACTACCTCTATACCAATGATGTTAGGATACTCTTTATTCAGGTATTTTTCAGCATCCTTGAGGGCCTTCTCATAAAGATCATGAAATTCCTTCTCTTTTCCAGCTTTTGTCATCCTGACATATGTCAGTTCATTCTCGAAGGTCATGATTCATTATGTAAGGATCATACATAAAATTACTTGGTAATTGTATTAAGGCCTCTGTCAACATTAATGCACTGGCCGTTTATTCCAAGTGACATTTCACTGGCCAGGAATGCATTCACCATTGCAATCTCAATAGGTTCAAGAGTTGTGCTTTCTGAAAACTTTGTGAAGTTAAATGGAAATATCTTGTAATATGTGTCTTCCTTTCCAACTGAACCAGGCAACACTCCGTTGACCCTTATATTGTATTTCCTGAGGGTTTCAGCTGTCTTTCTAACGAGCTCCGGAACTGCAGCTTTTGATATATTGTAGGAAAGATCGTTACCCGGCATGATATGGGGTGATGCTCCTACCAGAACAAAGGAACCCCCGTTTTTCTTCATAGGTTCAGAAAACGTCTCTATTATACGGAGATGGCTGATAAGATTAGTCTGGAGCATTGACAGGAAGAACGCATCGTCCGGGAACTCCTTTCCTGAGGTTCCCCACTTTCCAACGTTTGATATTACAGTGTCAATCTGCCCATAGGTCTTTATTATTGCATCTCTGACTGCACTGATCTGCTCAGGTTTAGAAAGATCAGCCCTGAACGCTTTAATGGTGGAAGATTCCACAAGGCCAAACATGTTTCCTGATCTCGATACTATGGCAACTTTGGCCCCAAAGTTGATCATCATTCTTACACTTGCCATGCCCTGCCCAGGCCCTACACCAAGTATTACTGCAACCTTTCCTGCCAGTGAATCGCGTATTATGTCAACCATGATTCATAATCCATTACTTGCTATTAAGTTAAACCTGCAGATTTAGTACTACAATTAATAAACTTTTGCAAACATATTTGTGCATCAATGCAATAATAGTTTCGTGATATTATGCCAGAAAATGAAAAATTGAAGGAGGTTCAGGCAGTATTCAGGGGAACAGATACTATGGATGGGGCAGGTGTAAGGCTTCGCCGAATTTTCGGAGGATATTCTACGGCATCAATTACTGATCCATTCCTTCTCTTAGATCATTTTGGCTCCAGCAAAAAAGAGGAATACATCAGAGGATTTCCATGGCATCCACACAGGGGCATAGAGACTATCACATACATTATGGATGGAAAGGTTACACATGAGGACAGTGAAGGGAACAGAGGGACAATTTACCCAAATGATCTTCAGTGGATGTCTTCCGGAAGTGGGATATATCATCAGGAAATGCCGAAACCGATTGAAAAAACAGATCCAAGGGAGGCAATACTATCCTCTGGAATGCCCGAATCATCAGTTGGACTGCAACTCTGGTTAAACATACCAGCTGAAAAGAAGATGAAAAAGCCATCCTACATGGACATAAAGGGAAGGAACGTAGGAATCATCAATAACGGTGATGGGACAAAGGTCAAACTAATAGCTGGGAGATATGGCAAAGATGAATCAGATTTCAAGGGAGATCCAATGATTGATCCCCATTATCTGGACATAATACTGGAGCCTGAAGCGGAGTTCAAATACAGAATTCCTGATGGATACAACACTCTTATCTATACAATGACAGGTTCGCTTTCAGTTTTTCCTCAGAAAACAAGTTTTTCAATGGGTGAAGCCATAGTTTTCAGTATGGATGGTAACACAATAAAATTAGTTTCCTCTGAATCAGGGGCCCGATTCATTCTTCTCTCAGGCAAGCCTCTCAGGGAATCGGTGCACTGGTACGGCCCAATTGTTATGAATTCCCAGGACCAGCTTAATGAAGCATTCAGGGATTTGCAGAATGGGACATTCATAAGGGATAGAGAACCCTTATTTTTATAAATGATTCACACAGGATTGTTAGGGACAGATGCCTCTATCCTTCTCTTTTTCCATGATACCGCCATAAAACCGCCCAGTATGCATAGGACAAAGCCAATGGTGAATCCCCCTTCTGTGCCTATCCAGCTGAGCAGAGAGAAAACCACAATTATTGCACCGAATATTCTTGTCCATCTGGTTCCAAACATCACAAGTATGCTTGAGGCTGTCAGCACAATCCCCCATACTGCCCCCAGAGTAAGTGCCAGGTGTTCTCCAGTGGTAATTCCGGAGATTGAACCGGAAATAATGATACTTCTCACCCCCACATAAAGTATGAGAAGTCCTCCCAGAAGGGAAACAATCCCTGCGTCTATTGGTGTGTCCCTGAAACTGAACCTTGACACGGAGGTTAATCGCCTCAAATTAATTAATGTTCTCCAATTTAGAAGCGTAGATAAAAGGTGAGGTTTGGCCCCGCCATCAACGGGGCCATGAGGTGTCTAGTTCTGCAGCGTGATAACACTTGAGGTGAAGGCGATCGGTGCCGTGAAGTCTATCTGTGAAGTAGATCCGACTTCAGGCGTGATCTGGCCTGACACCTGCATGTTCTGGGTTATGTTGCTCCCAAATGTGTTTGTAACATTTAGGACGATAGCAGCCTCGTCACCAGACGAAATGACCGGATATTTTGAAGTCAGTGAAGATGTCGGGTCAATCAATGATATGACTCCAAAGTTTGTGGGGTTATTTTTCTTCGCACTCAGGTTTCCAAATACAGGATCACTGAACAGGTTCTTTGTTCCAGTTTTGGAGAGGTTGCTGAACAGTGTATTGTTGTAGACCAGAAGTGCAGTCGCGCCATTTACTGACAGGGTTAGACTGGTATTCGCAAGGTTAATGGCACTACCCCCGGCATTATCCTGAATCATTATCGCTACATATTCTACACCTCCGCTTTCAGGGGGGTTTCCAAGATCGAAACCATAGATAGAATTTATGATAAGTCCTGTTGATACCTGATTCTCTGTGGAAGTTCCGGTCGCATCTGCCCTCTGCTGGAGTATTCCAGCTGTGTGTATGAGTACAGACGCAGCCACTGCTGCGACAAGTACCAGGGCAATGAATATAATAAGGACACCTATCCCGCTTTCAGCCTTCTCGTCCTCATCGAACTTGAACTGCTTGCTAATATTCTTGAACAGATACCTCAAACCTTTCATCATCATGATAGTTAACACCTTATGCAGTTCTGTAACTGTTTATGTATATCGCTATGTCTGTATATAAAAACCCTAACGCTGGGAACGAAATAATTTCGCATTTCGCAGTTGATTGTACTTAACTCTACATACATAAAAACAGACTTCAGATCTGCACTTCTTTGTACTGCACTTCTTGCAAAAAAAGGATATGTCCAGAGTAAGGTATTGAACTTTCGATGTGAATGCTTAGCACAGATGACAAGAGATTCA
>JAJZZQ010000001.1 GCA_021797525.1 Thermoplasmata archaeon
CAGGGAAAATGAAAGCATCGGAATAGTGGGGGAGAGTGGCTGTGGAAAGTCCACACTGGCAATGGCAATCTCGCATATTCTTCCCCAGAACACAGTGGTGACCTCAGGCAGGGTATACTTCAAGGGAGAGGTCATTGTCGATTCTGAACGAGGAGCCTCCTATACCCTGAGGACAACCAGAAAGTCAACAAAGATTGAAGAAAGCCTGAAGGTGGTCCGGTGGAAGGGAATATCAATAGTGTTCCAGGGAGCCCTGGATTCTCTGAACCCCCTGTTCACTGTGGGTGAGCAGATTTCTGATATCTATATCTACCGGGAGAATGTCCAGCACGAGAAAGCCGTAGAAATGGTCAGGCAACTCCTGGACACTGTGGGCCTTGACAAGTGGGTTTATGATGCATATCCGCACCAGCTGAGCGGAGGAATGAAGCAGCGGGTGGTCATAGCCATGGCGATCTCGCTGCATCCGGCCCTAATTATTGCTGACGAGCCAACAACATCACTTGACGTCATAACGCAATACAGGATAATAGAGGAACTGCGAAATCTACGGAAGAAATTCAATGTATCCATCCTTAGCATCTCCCATGATGTGTCAATGGTCTCCAACCTCTCCGATAGAATCATGGTAATGTATGCAGGACGTATCGTGGAAAAGCTTCCGGGAGTGAACTTCACCATTGCCCAGCACCCTTACACGGCTCTGCTAATAGATTCTATCCCGAAACTGACAGAGGACATAGAACAGGTTGAGCCCATTTCCGGCGCCCCTCCCGGGTTAACTGAGGTTATTCATGGCTGCCCCTTTGTTGAAAGATGCAATTATGTGCAAGATTCCTGCCGCAATGATGGTTCTGAGAATCTCAGGGCTGTCAGCAACTCGCATGAGGTTGCCTGTGTGGTTCTGCCTTTTAAAAATGGTCGCAAAGTACAGGGAAAAGGGGTCTCAGCCAAGATCAATTTAGTTAAGGCCGTAAAGCAGAATCCTGTAATAATAACACGCGATCTTACCAAGAGATTTGCAAAGAGAGCTGGTTTAAGAGCGGGTAGAGGTGGTAAGGGAGCTGAATTGACAGCAGTTTCAGGCGTAAATATTGTCGTTAATGAGGGAGAATCTGTTGCCCTTGTGGGTGAAACCGGATCGGGTAAAACCACCCTGAGCAGGATAATCGGCCTGCTGGAAGTTCCCAGTGATGGCACGCTGGAATTACTGGGGGGTAAAGTGAGTTTTGAAGACAGAAAACTTGTCAAGAATCTCAGGAAAGGGATACAGACAATATTCCAGGATCCGTTTCAAAGCCTCAATCCACGTTTCTCAATTTATCAGATAATCTCGGAGCCTGTGCGAATAAACAAGCTTGCCCAGACTGAGACCGAAATCCATGGGATTGTAAGGAAGGCAATGATGGAAGCAGAACTCACTCCCATTAGTGATTACATTGATAAATATCCTCATCAGCTCAGTGGAGGACAGCGGCAGCGTGTTTCAATAGCCAGGGCCCTGACCATGAGTCCACGGATTCTTGTTGCTGACGAACCCATATCAATGCTGGATGTCTCCCTGAGGGCGGGAATACTGAATCTGCTCAGGAAATTAAGAAATGAAGCCGGGGTGACACTGTTCTATATTACACATGATATCGCATCAGCGAGATACATCAGTGATAGAATTTATGTTATGTACCGTGGGGAAATCATTGAATCCGGCACCACAGAGCAGATAATCCGAGAAGCAACACATCCATACACAATTGCATTAATACTGTCCAGTATGGGTGTTCAGGGAAGCATCAGCGAAAGTCTTGGCGAGAATATTTTCACCCAAACTGTGGATGATGCACTTCCGGCCTGTAAATTCGCGCCGAGATGCCCTCTTGCAACAGAATTGTGTCGTGAGACCAGGCCTGTGCTTTCAGAGGTTTCCATCGGCCACAAGGTCCAGTGCCACTATGCTGTTTCCATTAACAGAAGCATGGCCTCTGGTTCAGCAGGCCATGTAGTCAATTTTGATGCAGTAAAATCCATGATTAGGGATGAAATCACTCCACCTTAACAATATATCAGAGTACTTTACCAGAAGGACTGGCTGCTAGACCAGTGCCTTTCACTAAGGAATCTATTCCGTCTTTCATTTCTACTCCACCTTCAAAAGGTTGCTCTTGCAGGTATGTAAAGCCATCGAGGTCCGTGTATTTCACATTTGAGAGAGTGTTAGCCACAGCAAGAGATGCAGCAATTCCTAGTTTTGATTCAAGCATGCAACCCACCATAGCTTCCAAACCGGCAGCCTGTGCAACGGTAAGAGCCTTAATGGCATTTCTTATTCCACCGCTTTTGGATAGCTTAATATTTACCATGTCTGCTGCGCCGGTCATTACGGCATTGACAACATCTGTTGCGCTTGAAATACTCTCGTCAAGCATAATTGGAAGTCCCGATTTATTGCGAAGATCTTTCAATCCATACAAATCATTTCGCGGCATAGGTTGCTCAAAGAAAAGTGCTTCGTATTTCTGAAGTGTATCGGCCATCTTAAGAGCACGTCCAAGATTATAACCCTGATTAGCATCAACGAAAAAAGACACCCCACTGTTGAGATTGTTCGCTATTTCCTTTACCCTTTCCAGGTCGGTTTCTAGGTCCTTACCCACCTTCACCTTTATAATTTTTGCCCCGTATCGCTGGTAACGCGCAAGAAGTTCAAGATTTTCCTTTATAGAATTTATAGGAATGGTTAGACTGGTTCTACGAGGATTCATGTTTCCCCCAAGAAGCTTTGTTAAATGAATATTAGCTGCTTTGGATAGGAGATCATACAATGAAATTTCCACAGCACTTTTCGAAGCGGTATTTCCATAACAGTATGAATTTATGAATGATGAAGCATCCTCCATTCCATCGAATTTTTTGCCGTCCATTAACGAAACAATGCCAAGAGCAGTGTGAAACAGTACTTCCGGATCCTCGCCGGTAATCTGTGCGACAGTTTCGCCTTCACCGTAACCGGAAATTCCTTCCGTTCTAAATTCCACGAATATACCTTCATAATAATCCTGATTTCCAAGTGAAATGGAAAAAGTCATGTTCAAAGGTATACGTACTTTCCTTACTATGGCTGATTCAATCTCGATGCCATCAATCTCGGTTCTTCGTTTGAATTTTATTTCTTCTTTTTTTTCATTCTGCATAATCTCACTGTATTCAGTTAATTATTTCCAAGAACACTAATTATTTTATTTATACCTTCATTAAGTGTTTCTTCGTCAATTAAAACAGGAGGCGTGATCTTAAGGACGTTGTTGTGCTCTCCGGTCAGTGAGCAAATCACACCTTCGTGAGCAAGTTTTTCTCTTACTTTAAGGGCGTATTTTCCATCTGGCTTTCCATTTTCATCAACAAGGTCGACACCAATCATGAAACCTCGTCCGTGTGCTGCCAGAGCTCTCTTGCTTCTTATTTCAGAAAGCTTCTTAATTATATTTGTTCCTTTTCGTCTCACAAATTCTAGACGCTCTTCATCCAGTGCGTTAATAACTTCTAGTGCAACACGAGATATCATCATATTTGCCGCCTGCATGCTGACTACCTGATTATAGGGGAGTTCCCATGTTCCATTGTATAGGACTGCACCAAGAGGAAGACCTGCGGCCATGCCCTTGCCAATACACACCATGTCTGGTTCCACTCTGTATTTTTTAAACAGGAAAATTTCCCCTGACCTCCCATAACCAGTATAAACTTCATCAACGATAGTTCGAAGTCCAATTTTTGCTGCCAGGTTGAAAAGGTATTTTACAAAATCTTCAGGTAGAACATTTACACCACCATCTGATTGTATGAGCTCCAGTATCAAGGAACCTCCCAATTTTCCCAATGGAATTGTTTTCAGAAGCTTATTGTTGTAATCAATGGCGTCTTCAATGGAAATTGAAGAAGTGGGGCATTTTAGATGCACAATGTTGTTATCTGGGTCATATCCTGTTCCGTTAGAAGCCATTCTCGTAAGATATGTTAGTCCATGATACGCACCTTCCAGAGCAAAAATGGGTTTCCCGAATCTTGTAAGTGCAGTATCACAGGACTCTGTTCCACTGGTACTGAATGCGACATTCTGAAATCCGGACATCTGAGCAAGTTTCTTCGTTAGATTGAGAGTGTAAGGATTTTCAAACACAAGTCGGCTAATAACAGGTTCAAGCCACTCCGGTTTTATGAAATTATATCCTGTTGTCATGGCAGAACCTGAAAAATCAAGCATCTTATTCCCATTTGATATCACACTAAAACGGTCTGCTCCCTGGACAAGAAAAGAAAATGGTTTGAAATCAGGTTTTACCATTATTTACCACCGGTGAGTTCGGCAACAGTCTCCACAGTGGTTGACTTTCTTTTGATATATATGAGTATTACAGAAATGATGATCCAAATTGGTATGAGGACGTAAACCAGCGAGAGAGGAAGGGTCAGACCCAGTAGAGAATAGTAGATCGCTACTGCCATTATTATGGAAGCAACAGCCGGACCAACAACGTACGCAAGAGCCCTTATCTTCATTTGTGATCTTCTGATGAAGAAAGCAAGTGAGCTATTTGTCGCAATATGGTAAAGCAATGTGAATATGGTGATCGCTGTTCCCCACATAGCAAAGCTATAGAACAGGCCATTAGACTCGCCGTAATATTTCACCATGGGAATGAGAGTGAGAAATACTCCAATTACCACGATAATAAATATCCATATTGTAGCTACATATGGACTTCCATATTTTTTATGAACCTTTGCGAAACTCTGGGGAAGTAGACCATCCCTTGCCAGTGAGAATACTGTTCTCGCTCCGCTATTGCCAAATATAACAGGAGAAAAGATCTGCGCTAGTACAACAAAAATGAATGCAAATAATGCAATATCTAATCCGTAGAACTGTTGCGCGATATACAAACCAGGAGCAAACTGTCCATCGACAACCGAAAGATTTGGACCAGATGCCGCGACTATACTATAAACAACAAATGTGTCAAAAGCCACCATAATAAGAAGAGCGGTAATTATTGACTTCTTAAGAGTTTGCTTTGATAATTTTGCCTCTTCACCCAGCGATACAACAGAGCCATAACCACCATAGGCAAGAAATGCACCTACTACCATGGCCAGAAAGAATCCATGCAGGCCATCCAGTGAGTTTCCAACGTTGAAATAGGCGATGCTATTATAATGTGCCTTTGTAACAAAAGCGATTGCAAGACCTGTAAAAATAACGAGCTGAAGCACACCTATGGTAATTGCTGTTCCCGAGGCGACCTTAATTCCAAAATATCCAACTAGAAGATAAAGCACAGGGACAATCAGAGAAAGCAACACGACACCGTAGAGAGGAACTGTTATGTTAAGAAGGGTTGAAAGCCCTACCCAAGTAAACCATCCTACCACTATGCTGGCGGCAATCATGTCTCCTATAACCCAGAATGCATTCCAAAATCCTACACTTTTGGAAAGATACTTATTTTGAGTTCCAGCCTCAACATACTTGTAATAACCTCCGGCATTATCTATATATTGACTGAAAAAATATATGGCAATTATCGCTAAAAAGAGAGTAATACCGCCTATCAGAAATGCAAGCGGGGCGGTTTCCCCACCATAGGTCATTGCGGTTACGCCTGTAACTGCGAAAGCGCCGGCCGGAAATATTACAGAAACTGCATAGAATACTACGCCCCAGAAGCCTATGGAATTTTTTCTAAGTTTCCCACCACTACGGTTGCTATTTTCCATAATATATTGATGACATTAGACTAATAAATCTTATTATAACCCGTTTGAACACCATGGAACTTTAAATTTTTGTGATTTTTAGTTAAAAGACGGGTACTTGAAATGCATTGACTTTATCCAAATTCAGCAAAATAAAATGTTACGAACTGTGTGATTATAAGTTACAATAAGTACCAATGGAGTGAAAATAAAAACAAACCAGTTATTTGAGACTTCAATATCAAACCCTGTCATAGAAGATAATATTGGATCGTATCGAACCTAGATAGATGTTTATAATGAATGTTAAGAATATCAATCAACTATGCCCTCTTTCAATTCCACATAAGGATAATCCGTGGATAGTGTCATCATGGCGTTCATGGGAATCAGCATCTGGCTGTCTGCAACATGGCCAAAGGGAAGTCCGTAAATGGAAGGCTTCTGCAACTCTGTGAGATAAAGTTGCACTATATCCTCAATGTATGGCATTGGTTCCTCGATGTCAACAATCTGCTTGAAATCGCCAAGTGCAAATGCAACAAATCTGTCAAGAATACCGGAAAGCTGCATGACGGAGAAATACCTGTCAAGGTCTCCAGATGTTATCCCGGTGTCTTCAGCAAACAGTATCCTTCCGTCAGATGAGGGCAGATAATTTGTCCCTATCAGTGAGGAATAAACAGATATGTTCGTGC
>JAJZZQ010000041.1 GCA_021797525.1 Thermoplasmata archaeon
ATATTATTTCCCTCTATTTTTGACAGCATGGAGGAATATCTTTTCTCAGGGAATAAATTTTCAGTATGTCCTCTGATAGTTTCAAACAATGTAATAGATAAAAACAGTATGTTTCCTAATAAACAATGAACCCAATCAGAGTAGTGAAAGGGATCAACTACGCTCTTCTCTCTGCGGGAGATGCCTACAGATCCAAATAGACTGTCATACAGAATCGGATCAGGATATCAGAGGGCATTCACATGGACTAAAGAGGTTTTCATGAGAAGGAGGGCTGTCGTGAAATCCCAATCAACAGGTGTTGAGATGGTGTATTACGGGTAAAAGATTTAAATGATGCAAAAATTATTATATATTTGAGGGTTGTTAACAACATGACAGAAGCCGTCAATAAAGCAAAAACCTTAAAGACTCCATGGAAAGACGTAAAGTGGTCTTCGTTTTATGCAGCATGGGGAGGCTGGGTCCTGGATGGATTTACAACATTCGTATATGCATTCGTAGGTCTAGCTGCCGTGCATTATCTTCTTCCTGCTTCCGGTATTAGCCTGAGTCTCACATCATTTTACCTGCCTGCATTCTTCGCAGTGTTCCTCATTGGCTGGGGTACGTCCTTTGTTTTCGGTCCCCTTGGAGATAAATATGGAAGAATAAAGATTCTCTCCCTTAGTATTATACTGTTCGCAGCAGGTTCCGTACTTAGCGGTCTTTCAACCAACGCATATGAATTCATGTTTTTCAGGTTTCTAACTGGTCTGGGTATTGGAGCAGAGTGGTTTACCGGGGGAACAACAGTTGCTGAAGTATTTCCAGAGGACAGAAGGGTTATGGGAGCCGGTCTATTTCATACAGGTTTTTATTTTGGTTTCCTTTTTGCGGCCCTTGCAGAGCTTGTTCTTGAACCACTCATAGGTTTCAGAGGTATGCTTATACTCGGTGGACTTCCAGTCTTTTTTATCGTTTATATACGGTATAGGACAAAGGAACCCGAAAAATGGGAAAGAGCAAAGAAGATCTCAAATGACACAATTACAGCCAAGGAGTCTTTCTTTTCAATTTTCAGGAAAGGATATGCCAGATCAACCATAATAGCCTCTCTGGTAATGTCGGCAGTAATTCTTGGTCTCTATAGCGGAACAGTATATGTACCGACTATTATTGAAGATATAACTAAAAATATCGCCCTTCTTAAATACCCTGTCGTATATTACGTTGCAGCGGGTGGGGCTGAAGTCTCTACTTTTACCATAATAGGTTGCTTACTCATGCCATTTCTGGCGGAAAAACTGGGAAGAAGAGTCACACTCGTTATATTTTTAATTCTTATGACCGTCAGTGTTGTTCTGATATATGACATAATATTCTACATGAATTCTCTTCTCTACCTGTTTCTTGTCATACCAATTCTGGGCTTAGGTGGTGCTGACTTCGCCGTATTCACACTATGGAGTCCTGAACTTTATCCTACTGAATTCAGGAACTCCGGGTTTGCAGCAATTACGACGTTTGCCAGATACTTTGCGGCTGCATTAATTTTTATAATAGGCTACCTAGCACTTTTTGTGGGATTTGGACATGCGGTTGCGTTTACTGCCATTGGCTTTGTAGTTGTAATGCCTCTTGTATTTCTTATAAGGGAGACGAGGGGGCAGCATTTGCCTGAGAAACTTCTTTCCAGTTCAGGGGCAGGGAAGAAGTGATACAGTAAAACATACCCGGCCACATTTTCACTTTCCGATGAATGGAACAACCAGGCAGAAGTTTTATCCTCTGTCTCAAAATTTATTTCTTTCCTCCGATAGATAGACGTGTGCAGTTAACATGTCATGAAGCGTGAACATCTCATCCACTGGGTCAGGTGACGCGGAACAGATCACACAGCACGGTCCAGCAGAGGTAAACCCAATCTTATAAACATTCCACCCATAATATTTGAAACGTGAGGTCTAAAGTGAAGTTTGAATACTAAAGCATTTCTCAGAGCCAATATTTTCCAAATTTTTTTTGAATAGTTAATACAGTTATTCCGACTGTTTGGATAAGTTCTCTACCATATCAATGGTTTAACAGGACTGCTTATTTACGGAAGATGCTGGTGGTTGGACCATAAAGATTTAATTCATTGTCACATAGCACTTTTCATGGATAAAGCATCACTGGATGGCATCAGGGTTCTCGATCTTACCCAAGCAATGGCCGGCCCAATGGCCACCATGCTTCTCGGGGACCTTGGAGCAGAAGTAATCAAGATCGAACCGCTTACTGGAGATCAGACCAGGAAATGGGCCCCGCCATATATTAATGGCATGTCAGCATATTTTCTCAGTGCTAATAGAAACAAGAAAAGCATTTCAATGGATCTAAAGAGTTCCAGAGGAAAAGAGATTTTAAAAAAGCTGTTGCAAAGCTCGGATATCATCATAGAGAACTTCAGACCCGGGACCATGGAGAGAATGGGTTTCTCCTATGATGAAGTGTCAAAAATAAGGAACGACATCATCTACTGCAGTCTTTCAGGTTATGGTCAAACAGGCCCTGGGAAAGACTGGCCAGGTTATGATCTGACAGTTCTGGCCAACAGCGGTCTCATGAGTCTCAACGGGGACCCGGATAGGGCTCCAGTTAAATTCGGAGTGCCGATTGCAGATATAACATCCGGATTGTTCAGTGATATAGCAATCCTTTCAGCTCTTTACGAAAGAACGAAAACTGGCAGAGGCCAGTATATTGACATGTCAATGCTGGATTCCAATTTTCTCGTACTTACACATCAGGCTTTCAACTATTTTGCCACTGGAAAGAATCCTCAGAGACTTGGGTCAGTCCATTCCAGCATCGCACCATACCAGGTATTCGAGGCGTCGGATGGATATTTTGCACTGACTGTGGGAACTGATAAACTGTGGTCTAAATTTGTGAATGCAATAGGGAGAACCGACCTTGAAAATAACCCTGAATTCAATTCAAACGTACAGCGTGTCATCAACAGGGAAAGACTCGTTTCTGAATTAAGCAAGACCTTCAGGAATTACACGGTCAAGGATCTGTTGAAAAAATTTATGGACGAAGGGATACCGTCAGCTCCAATCAATTCAGTTGGAGACGCTATTGACAATCAGCAGATAAAAGCCAGAGAAATGGTTACGGAAATGGATTCACCCTACGGGAGGATCAAGATGCTCGGCACTCCATTCAAGTTATCCACAACTCCAGGAAGCTTGCGCATACCACCACCACAACTTGGAGGAAATAGTGTGAAGATACTGGAATCCCTTGGTTACAACAGCGAAGAAATCGCATCTCTTATTAAACAATCCGTAATAAATGGACAAACTGCAGTTGATGAACAACCTAAGTAACCGGTGAGCATACCGGTCCATTCCCGGTGTCATCAACGGCAATCTCTGTTCCAGGTTCCAGAAAATTATCGGATCTGCAAAAGAAGTAAAAATTTGAAAATTTTCCCATGACAAGATAATACTGATCTGGAAAATTCTCAGGAGTGGCGATGAGTTTTACGGAATATATTACATTACCACCTTTGAAATCAATACGATCCATATCGGATGAAAAACACGAAGGGCAGAAGTCTCGATATACCAGAAATTCTTTTTCGCATTTTCTGCATCTATAGTACTGCACCTAGTTCACCCCATAGACAAAAGCTGTACTGCTGTTTCCGAATCCAGCCATGCTCAAACTGAATCCGTATTGAGCATTCTTTACCTGCCTCCTTCCGGCCTGTCCGGTCAGTTGAGAAAAAGCCTCTCCCGCCTGTGCAACACCACTTGCACCAATGGGATGGCCCTTGGAATTTAATCCGCCACTGGTATTTATTGGGATTTCTCCGCCAAGATCTGTCTTGTGTTCGATCAGCGCTTTCCAGCCTTCTCCTTTCTTGAAAAATCCCGCATCTTCTGATTCCACTATTTCCAGTATTGTTGACATATCATGAAGTTCGGCAAAATCCATCTGGGAAGGCAACATTGAAGTCTGTCTGAAAACCTTCATAGATGAAATTTTCACAGCATCTATTGTGGTCAAGGATTCCCTGCCAGATAGACTTGAGGTCGAGGAAGCAGTGGCGCATCCAAGTATCTTTAGGCTCTTTGGGGTGAATGAATCAGCATTTGCATCTGATGTTAGGAGAAGTGAAACAGATCCATCGCTTACAGGGCAGAACTCATAGATTCGCAGAGGATCAGCAATAACCTTCGAGTTCATCACCTCCTCAAGTGTCACCGGTTTCTGGAACTGTGCGTAAGGATTCCTGGAACCGTTTTCATGATTCTTCACAGCAACCATCGCTATACTCTCCCTGGTGGCTTTGAACTGATTCATGTACGCTTTCGTGAGCATACCACCCAGCGATGGCAGTGAAATTCCAGCAGATTTCTCTTCCCTGTGCAAAAGGGATGCGATTATTGATGTTGAGACTTTGCCTTGGCCGCCAGTCATCTTTTCGGCACCAGTCACAAGGACGTTTTTAGCCACACCAGAATCAATGAGGGATCTGGCTACGAGGATAGCAGATCCCCCACTACCGCTGGTATTGTCCACTCTTACAGACGGAACCCCATCAATTGAGAACCTTGTCGTAAGGAGATTATTCAATCCTGATATACCGTTATATTCACCGGAATATGAATTGGAAACTATAAAAAAATCAATGTCATTTCTGTATTTTTCCAGTATTGGATCGGCGGACTGAGATGCAATAGATATAAGATCGTCATCTCTTTTCCCAAATTTAGTGAAAGAAGCTGCAACTATTGAAACCATGGTCATGTGATAACGCTGATGGAATAAAAACTTGTCATAGTCAATTGGTTTTTGCAGACAAACTCCTTCTTAAACCATCATTTTTTCCGTATAGCCAACTGGTATTTATGCGGCAGTGATTCTGCCTCCATCTGTGGAAATTCCCGTGTTTTCCTATCTGCGGGTTTTGGTTCTTTTAATCTTTTTAGGAAGAATTTCCCATTCGCAGGATAGTGAATGAAGGCTGACGAAATCATTATACTGTCATCATTGGTATGTTTTATCTGGTGGCAGACGGAAGTAAATGAGGCCCAATAACATTCTGTTTCGTGTGTGCCCGTCTACGCCAAACGGATGGCTTAACATTATTGACAGAGTATGTTAGTAACGAGGTGAATTCAATTCCATGGAGATTCCGCCATTAATCTTTGAAGTGGGAAGATCCATGTGAAAGCTGTGATGAGGCCCCTATATCATATTCTTCACTTCTCATATATGTTGATTCACTCAGGCCCATGGAGACAATGAGATCTATGTATCACAGTGGAAAATGCGATCTTCCCAGTTTCATTCTTAAAGGAAGTTATAACTGCATTAACCATATGCTCATATCCTCCATATTCGACTGTCGGGGTAAAGGGTCAGTGCAGTGACTGAACCAACTGTGAACCTCCTTCTAAATTAAAATTAAAGATATTACATTGTCCAGTCATCCCAGGGTGATTCAATTGAGATTGATTCCACTTTCTGATGGGAAGTTTCAATTTACGCAGGTGGATTCAAAGAATCTGGTTCAACTCGATGGAATCTGAACACTCACTCCTCCGTCCGCTTCAATGTTCTGCCCTGTTATTATGCTGTTTGTTGCTATGGAATAAACAATCTTACCAATGGCTGCTGAAGGATACCGTTCCAGTCCAAGAAGTCTCGCTTTATTCATGGGTGGTTTGCAGTCATTTTTCTGTATAAACCCTGGGGCAACAGAGTTCACTCTTATGTTAAAGCGTGCAAGGTCTTTTGCAAAAGTTCTGACCATATAAACAATAGCACCTTTCCCTGCCGAGTAACCGGGATTACTGTTGTAATATACATTTCTGGCTGCGGATATAACGGTAATAGAACCTCCTTCTTTCATTAAGTGTTTCAAGGAAGATTTTGTCACGTTGAAGAAAGTGTCAGCATTATTATGCAAAGCTTCATTGAACTGTTCTGGCTCCGTTTCTACAATGCTCTTATTGCTGAAGAAACCTCCGGCACAGTGAACAACACCATCTATCCCCCCGAGCTTTTTAGCAAGATAATCGATTACACTTTCAGTCGTCACGAAATCTCTAAGATCCGCTTTTCTGTGCATGCTTCCAATCTCTCCCGCAAGCCTCGCTCCGAAATCGGATCTTGAAATAATGCCAAGTGAAATATTATGGGACTTAAACTCTCTTGCTATGCTGCATCCCATACCTGGCCCCACTCCAGAAATTATGAAGGTTCCCATATTCTGGGATCGACCATGAAATATAAGATATTTTTCCAGCCATGGGGCTAAGCCATAATATAGGAAAGATCATAGGTGCAAAGTGGGACATACCACACGGTATGACCTCATGCATCACACTTCCTGCTGTAATGCGTTATTATGCCAGAAACAATCCGACC
>JAJZZQ010000067.1 GCA_021797525.1 Thermoplasmata archaeon
CATTGGCTACCCTCTCTTGATATGCTTTCTCAAAGGATTCCCATACCTTTTCTGCTATCTTGTCGGGTTCTGAAGTTATGATCTTGCTGATTTCATCTTCATTCTGATTTCCGAAGTATTTGAGCATACCTTTGACCACTTCCCTATCTATCTCTTCCTTACTTATCTCATAACTTACTGTCCCCAGAAATTTAGTTGATTTCTCGTATGCCTCTCTTATTTCCTCTGTGTGTGCCGACATATCCTCGTAGACCGATTCCATATCGCCATTGTGTCCTGTTATAAACTGTCTCCAAGAGTGTGTTATCAGCCCCTTGCTCTCTGCCAAGGCGAGTTGTGTCACGAAATACCGCCTCAGAACGTATGGTCGCCAACTGAAACCACTTTTCATTATGGCATCCTTGATGAACCTGCTCACATAATCCGTTGCAAGAAACGACCTATCACTGGTCTGGGCTGGAACAATTAACGGGCTGTCGGATTTCAAATCCTTCCTCTGCTCCAGATATTCCTTGAGGTATATGCATCCCTCTTTTGAGAGAAATGTATAGTATTCACGGTTGTTCTTACTCAGCGATGTCCTTACTCTTATCCTCAGAGGCATCTTTGTAATCTTAACTTTACCACTTTCAATATTGAGGTCGAGTAAATCTGAAATCCTCAACCCATCTGTTCCGTCAAAATTCCCAATGACTTCTGGTCTAACCCCTGAAAATGCCATTAGACTAATCATCAGTCCTGTTTTTGTTCTTGCCTGTCTAAGAATAGTAGCCAACTCTTCATTTGTCGGAACGTGTTCATTATCCTTTACAGGACGCACGTTTTTATTTCCGATCTTCAATTTGACCTTTCCAGCAACACGGTTGAATTCCAGAAAACTAACTACTGACTGCATTAATACTGCAATTCCCGATCCAGACTTACCTTCCTGTTCCTTCTTCCTCACGAAGTCTATGTATGTGTCAGCATATTGATTGGGATTGGAGCTTGCCATCTCAATGAGTCTTTCAGGAGCATCCTTCATGATCTTTAACCATTTATCCCTGTCTGTTGTAAAGAGACTACCTTCGATTCCATTTACATATTCCAGGAATAAACCGAGATTCGCAATGTAGTAATTGGCTGTAAGTGGACTACCTGCCCTCGTGTTCTCGTAAAATCTTTTGATAAGTTGATTCTCTCTAAACACTTTCCACCTTGAAATTTGCCTTCCCATGACCAAATAATGGGTGAGAATATTTAAGGTTTATTAATAGGATAAGTTTCTATCCAATTTATGTTTTAAGTGAACACACTTATTCTTCTGTATCTACCTCCCAGGGTGAATAAAGCAGCCCTTGAATCATGTTCATAAGATACCCTACTATTATGCCTACTAAAAATAACAAGGCGTCTCCAGAAACCTTTCCGAAGTAGGTTAAAACCGCCATGGCTATTATGACAAGACCTAGGAATATTAGTAATGACACAGTAAGTTTTCTGTTATGGAACCCTGCTTTCTCGTCCCTCTTTATTGTATTTTCTAGTTTAGATTTTTGAAGATCGACATATTGTTGACCTAATGGAAGGATTGCAGACACTAATTTTGAAAGTTGGTCTAAGCCCGCTTGTTGGGACTGCATTTCTTTTTTAAATTGAGTATCTTGGTCATCTTTATGATATAATTGGCTATCCTCCTCGCCTTCATCAGAGCCGTGTTGTGAATTTTCTTTATTGTTCATTTCTCCTCTATTAGCCATACTTAGATGCTATATATTTGTCGCTTCATTTTGTTCCGCACCGAGCGGAGTTCAGGGTACTTAGTAACTAACAAAGGCTCAAAAAATGTGGCTGAACTTGTTAATGCGCTCAGAGAATTCGAAAATTCCAAACTAATTACTGACGATAAGATCTAAAAATATCCCTTGAACTGCAACAGGGGCAATAAAAGGCCTCAGTATGTTTACATGCCAACAGAACTGGGAATGAAACTTCATAGGTTCTATATTCACAATGATACTGTCTCAGCCAATCTAAGGAAGTATGGGATTGCTCCTAAATATCTTAGAAAGTGGTTTTACAATTTCCTGATTATCAATAACGTTCCAGAATCTGTAGCTGATTTCATTGAGGGCAGAGCACCGGAATCTGTTGGGTCCATGCATTACCTTTCCAGGGTAAAACAAGCCGATTACTGGTATGAAAAAACAGCCCTGCCTAGGTTGCAGGATTTCTTTGATGCCCAATTAAAGAGTTACTTCTTGCCTAAATAATTGCAGGTCCCCTCTAATTTAGCTCCTGAGGTGGCATATTTATTGATTTGTCCTCTTAATTTATTTAGAGAATCTACGATGGTACTTTGAATCTTTGCGATTTCATCAGCCTTGTTATTAAGACCTTCATCCGATATTACGTCTTGAATAGCAGCATTAAAGCCCGGAATGTTCTTCATGGTATCATAGAGCGCCTGCCACTCACTTTGTTGATAGAATAATAGCCGCATTAATGCAACTGTAACCATATTTCCTAAATCGTTTGGGCCATTAGATGGAGCATTAAATTTTGAAATTAATGTATCATATAGTTCATTGATTAACTCCCACCTTTTTCTGACGTAAGTAGGCATGTATGTTGTCAAGATTCCCCTAGTGAGTTTCACCTCCTCATTCAAATTGTTATAATGATTTTTAAGGTCGCTAAAAAGACCGTTATCAAACCACTCGTCATTGTTTTTCCCTGAGTCCTTAAAAGATGTGTAAACTGGTTCAAAACCAACGAAATCGAACTTTCTGTTTGCGTATTTATTGACCATATCAGGTGTTATTTTCTCAAAACTTTGGTCCTGCCTAATAGCTATTTCTTGATACAAAAAATAATTTATCTGTCTAATCAGAGGCTTCAATGCGTGAATGGTGAGCTCCCGCTTATGTGTCTCTCTCAGATCCCTGGATCTCTTCACTTTGTCATTAATCAAAGGGGCCAGATAAACTCCGACCGCAGAAGCTGAAGAAACCACAACTGCAAAGCAGGTATAAAAATCCATGGCTATAAATACAGTGATAATTAAAGAGTTTGCATTAATTGAACTATCTCAGAAACCTAACCATCTCCTTTACCCTTATTTAACCCTTCAATATCTTAATGAAATATGAGCAATGATTTATCAAGACATGTTGTAGGCTATGCCAGGGTATCAACAAGAGACCAGGACCTCACATCCCAGATTGAGAGGATCCAGCGATACATTTCAGATTATGGCCTTATTCCTGCAATTGAAGGCGCAATATTCCAGGAGAAGATGTCCGGTGCATCTAACACCAGATCGGAAAGGGCAAAGATACTCAAGCTGGCGGAACAGGGAAAGGTTGACCTGGTTATCTGCACTAAGCTTGACAGATGGGGCCGATCTCTTAAGGATCTCATTGAAACGCTTAATTTCCTGGAATCAAAGAATGTTAACATGATATTCCTGGACCAGAACATCGATCTGAGGACACCAATGGGAAGGATGCTTTTCCAGATCCTGGGTGCAGTAGCAGAGTTCGAAAGAAATCTCATTGTTGAAAGGACTCAGGAAGGGAGAATGAGGGCAATGCTTCATGGAACCAGGTCAGGAAAACCCATGCATGGACCCCTGAAGGAACTTCCAGAGAAGGCCATAATTCAGAGATATAAGGAAGGTGCATCAATCAAGTTCCTTGCAGCAGAATACAAGGTATCACCGAATACCATAAGGAAAAGGTTGTCAATGGCCAATGTGAGAATAAGGAGCTGGAAAGCTCCTCAATATTAATGCTCTATTCCTTCCCTTCTTGCGATGATTATAAAGAAAGCGACCATTATCAGCATCAGGATAAATGAGAGGACGGATTCAATAATGAATGTGAAAGAAAAAAACAATGCAATCAAGAGTCCAATAATTATGAGAAGGGCCATCTTTGGAATGTATGTATCCCCCCACAAATGTATCCATTTTCTCTGCTTGGCCATATTGAAGACAGAATAATGCGTTATTTATGACTTTTTATTATGTTTACAAAATGAGTTAATTAGCACATTCTAAACTAAATAAGGAAATCAACTGTAAAAACTGTTTCCTTGCGTTTTAAATTTATGTAACATGTCAGGGAGTATAGGAATCGGGAGAAAATGTTTAATTTTGGAGTTTTCTTTCGGTTTTTTCTTCAGACTGCTTTCGGCCACCGAATCGCTTGAGGTTCCTGAGTGAATTCGGGTTCATCCTCCTCCTGGGCCTGTCCTTTACATGTTTCAGTTTTGCGAGATTTTTTTTCATGCATCTTCCATTTTCCTTTCCAGGTTCCTTAAATTCGATTGGACCCACAATTATGGCCACAATTCACAACAGCACGAGGGTTATAACGTGTACACACATCTGACAATATGCAGCCCGGACTTCAACTCAAAGTCGGGAAACGAAGACAGCAGGGACGAGGGTGCACCGGAAAGACATACCAGGTATGTCCGAACTGTGAAGAATATTATCTGAGGGGCATGTATGTTCTCGACAGGAATAGACCAAGGAGCAAATGGATCAAGATAGGGCTATATTGCGAGGGTTGCGGGATGTCATGGACATACCGGCGAAAAGAACATTGTGTCAAGGAGGGCCTTGATTACGACATATAACCGTCAAACGCCGAATCAATGGCGGGACGGCATTTATGTGGAACCACTTTGATAATCGATACTCGATCTCGCATGCCATCGAACGTGAGATCTCAGCTGAATTGGCAGGAAAAGATTCGGCGATTGACCATATTGTTAATAGGGCAGTTTTTCCCTTCTCTGCTGCCATAATTGAAGTAAGGCTGCCCTGATCAATTCTGCGTTACCTGAATGTATTTTAAAATCGTCATTGCTCATCCACGCATGATAGAAATTTGAGTGCAATTTTTCAATTGAATTTGTTATTTGTGCATACTGTGGATACTCATCACTGATAATCTCATCTATAAAGCGAACTGTAGCTTTGTGATCACTCAGTTTTTTCTCGTACATTATGGCAATACCGACAGCTATATTTGAGATTGCCCCCCATAAGAGTTCGCTTGCCTTTGTAAACTCCTTTTTTGAGATTGCAATCTGATAATTATTGTACAAGACATCCTGGAGTTCTAACATTCTTTCCATTTCCCGTATAACGTCCTGGAAATTCATGCAGATTTCTCCACTTTGCTATATATGCTCTCCAATTTATTCTTCTCGTCTATATAACTCTCTAATATCACAACTACCCTAACGCCTACGTTTACTATACCATATTCTCTGAAGTTTAATTCCCAATCTTTTTCCCTCAGGAATATACGATCATATAAGTACCCTGCTTGCAAGATAAATTCAGCATCAACAGGCAATTGAGGCAGTTTGGCTGGTTCGGGCAAACCTGTTATTTCTAATATTTTCCCTTTTATATGGGTTCCCGACTTCATTTTATAAGGATCCGACAGAAGAGATGAACTTACTAAAAAGTATCTTGTGCTTGCTCCTTCGGGGACTTCCGCTGTCTCAGTCCAAAGGCTACTACTTATCTTCAGGCTCATGGCTAGTTGATATAGTCCTCATTCAAAAATATTGTCAATAAGTAGGAAATAGATGACTTTTTGTTCGTATATTCTCTGACGCTCTTTATCCGGTATTTTTCATCTCCCTGATTCATCTTTTTTCAACTCCGGTATTTAAAGGGGACAAAATTGGCCAGACTGTCCCACCTGAAATCATGTATAATTAATAATAGAAATAACCGCAATAATTTGTGGATTTGTGGCATGAACCATTGAAAATATCTATAATTTGTGGAATGCCACAACTTTCCTGTGGACTGACTTAAATGAAATGCCCCTTACTGTCTCTCTTCCTCTCCTTCGCCACCTTAGATTTCAGGTTGGGAAACTCTCCCTGAACCTTGAATGCCTTGTCATAATCTTCCGTGCATGTGCACTTGCAGTCATCGTTTGACTTGCTGCACTCTTCCAGGCTGTCATAAGCTTTCCTTGTAGAAGGAGAGAACCAGCAGCCCCCATGCATAATATACCCCTTCCCCGCCTCCTCATTGAAAAATTCATACTTAAGTGGGTTCCCGATCTTCGCATCCTTGCCGCATAAATACCTGTAAGATCCTATCTCGTGCCTCCGGAGGGTTTCGTATGTGTCATAGGACCTTCCGGAATCCTCGGAATACCAGCAACCTCCAAGTCCAATCAGCTTTAGCTTTTCGTCTGGTTCGATCCGGTTCTTCATGAATGCCAATGACCGATGAGGCAAATAAGGGTAATCACCTGTCAAGTCTCTTTCTGAATGCCAATATCTCCGCACAAAGAAATGTTAGCCTTCCGCTTCCGGTCTTCACCGCAATGCCAGGATTTTCATAATCCTGTCCTGACCTTATATTTGCAA
>JAJZZQ010000050.1 GCA_021797525.1 Thermoplasmata archaeon
ATCCTCACCGTTTACATCCGGAGGGATTGCGGTAGATTCTCCACTTATTGCAGACAGGCTGTTTAATCCGAAGTCGTATATCATCCCATTTTGGTAGAGTAGTGTTCCTACAGGTGCACTTACCGACCCCACTGCTGAATTGGAAGATGTGCTGATAATCGAGACCGTAGCAGGGTTCTGGTCAGTGGATATTACGTATGCATATCCGTTTTCCGAATCATACTCTATCCATTCTGGACCTTTTGGAACCTTGATATCTGTTAAGTTTGATGTGTCTTTTATAACATCAACATAATTACTTAATGAAAGTGAAACAAGGGTGTACCCGTTAGGAAGTGAAGCTATTCCAGCAGCCCCTGCAGCATTTCCAAGGTATAAATAAGAGACCACTGTTCCAGTTGGTGTCATTACAGCCACATCTCCAGATGTGGATGAATACATTGATACGTAAATCAGATTATAATAGGAATTGTAAGTTATCCCATTAGCGTCATAACCTTCCTGTAAGGCATAGGTTGCTATCGAATTGGTACCATCAAGAACTGATACACTATCAGTTGAATAGTCAGCAACATAGGTATAGCCGTTATTTGGATCATACGCCATTGCATTTGGGGTGTTAATTCCAGATAAAGTATATGGGGATCCAATACTTAGGACAGGATTGCTGCCAATTGAAGATGGAGAGAGAAATTGAGATTCACTATAAAAGCCATGTATTGAATCTCCGGTAGAATCATGATTGTACAGGGATGCAAATGAAGTGAATATTAAGGCAGACAGGAGAATGAGAGACACAATTTTTTTCTTAGTCAGGTTCCGCTTGAAATACAAATCTTTCCCCCATTTGGCTATTTATCGTTAGTTCGACCTTTTCGGTCATCCTTTTTTTACAGGGTCTGTAATACAAACCAATAAAAACGCGAATGAAAGGCAACTTTGCTCAAATGCTCCATACATAAGATTTGAATAAAACATTTATTTAACATTAAATATGATTAAAGAGTCAATATTTGTTTTTTATGACATTTAGAATTAATTTAAAACTGATAGTTATCATAATTCATTCAGGATAAGACATTAAATAAGTTCCTTTAATAGAAAAAGTGGCTATTTTCACTTGATTAAATTCATCTGTTCTCATTCCCATTGGAAAGCATAAAACATAGATACCTAATTCACATACTTTTCCTTGAGCCTGTCAAGGAATAACTGAGAAATAATGAAAACCGAGAGAATAACAAATAGCGGGATAATTGCGAAGCCCTCCAGGATTGATTTAAGCATAGAGGAGGATATGTTAAGGACCAGAACAGATAAAAGCGCGACTAGCAGCGCTGACAAACCGGATACAATAAAAGAAAGTTTCAAGCCTCACGGACACCCCTAATATACAAATGTATCGTGGATTATTTTGATTTCCTTCCGAAATATGGGACAGAAATGCCATAGAATAAATTTATCTGTCATATTATTTACATATGCATATGGACATTCCAACAAGGACAATCTTCCGCTCATGGAACTGGCCATTTGGTGAAAATGATCGTTTTTCGCAAAGGCCAACCCCCAGCCATATTTCAAAAGTGTCCTTCATCTCCCCAGGAAGAATATACAGATCATGGAACACTTTATTTCAGAACGGATATGTTAGGAAGGTGATATTCCTGCCTTCGGAAAGTGTGGTTCAGAAATCTACTGTCATAATTCCTGAAGGCAGCTATGAAGACTTTCTGGAACTGAAAGGCAGGATTAATGATCTGGCCTTTGTGGAGACAATACATTTTGGAAGGATCTATGCAAGCTCAGGATCCTTCTCAGGAATATTTACTCCGGGAAGAAATACGATTTCACTTTCAATAACGGAAGCATCCCATGATGAAGTGGAGAAGATATCCCGCCTCATACTTGGGAACAAAAGCAAAAATATGCTGATATCAGATCCTGCCAATTCAACAAATATTGAAAGGACGAAGATCAGGGACTTAGCGTTAGTTAAGGAACTGGCCTACAGAAGCATATACGATATTCAGATAAGCAATATTTCCAGGAAGATGGGCATCAACCTGAGAACAGCCAGAAGGAGGATTGACCGGTTAATATATGAGAAGAGTGTTTTTTCATATCCTCTTCTCAACCAGGTTGCTATAAAAGGTTTCAACCTGTTCATGGTTTTGATTAATTCCCAGCTGGATCAGGATGAATTTTTCAAGATTCTAAATAGAGGCTTACTGGGAGAGAGATATCTATTATACATGGTAATTGGCGGAACGCTTGCCACAATGTTTTATTATGAAAACCTGGAGGAGATGGATCATCTCGTATCTGAGATCAGCAAAATATGGGATGATTATGCTGTAATCACAAGGTTTGACAGTGCAGCAAGAGACCCTTAAAAGGAAAGGATGAGGTAAGACTAAAGCTTTGCTCCACAGTGGGGGCAGAACCTCATACCTGGGTCTACCTCATTGCCACAGCTCTGGCATACAAGTGGTACGGACTTTGGCTGATCAGGCTGCTCAATTTCGGTAGCCTGCTGGCTTCCCCCCTCCTCAGATTGAATATTCCTTGGTCCTGCCTGTTCTTTTGATGCAGAATCCTTTCCAAAATAAGCCATGCCTATATTGGTGCGGGGAGCTTTTGCCTTTGCCATCTGAAGGTCGCGTCTGTACTTTTCTTCATCCTCGCGGCTCTTGTTATCCTCGTGGTGCCTTCTGGCATCGGAAACCCAGCGGGAAATCTCATCTGCCCATTTCTTCGGGTCAGGGAGCTGAAAGTCGTACTTCTTAACTGTACCGTCCTTATCAAACTCTATAGAAAGTATTTTCTTTCCGAACAATAGGGGAACGGCCGTAGTAACGTTTTTGAGTTCGTGAAGGTTAATGTCGAGGAATATCTTTGCTGGAGTAGCATGAATTATACCTCTTTTTCCCTTCTTCTCATAGATTAGTCTCCTGTCTGTAAGATAGAGAGTACCATCCTGAATTTCAGCATCTCCGTCGTGGAGAGTGCAATCATTACTAAGGAGCTGGTGCTCATCACTGGCATATATTGGCATATTTATTTGATATGTAGGACGGATTTATAATCTTTCTTTAATGTTAAATAAATAAGATGGAGAACAGTTAAAATCGATTCAGACCCCCATTAAAACTTGATAGCATCCTTTTGAAGAATCGTATATCCTTCAGGTTCATTGACTTGAATGTTACCAGCGCAAATCCAAAGAGTGTAAGTGCTGGAAGATAGTTTCTGGAAAGAGCCATCATCATACCAAGCATAAGCCCAAGACTGGCAACGGCAAATTCAAAGACAAGGAGTGGAACATCTACTCTATCTCTTATTTTCATAGCTTCAGACTCCTTCTCATTAACACCCATTTTAGGAGTCCTGTAAAAATATCCAGACTTGCCAAGGAGTCCACTCATGAACCCATAGGCACCTAAGACAACGGTACACGCACCAATATACGAAAGTGCTGGGAGAAGTATCAGATCCTTTGGTTTGAAGAGCCCTTCAAAATAAAGAGCATATGCACCTGCTACAAAAAACGGAATGGACGGTGTGAACAGGAACACAGAATAGAAAGGTCCACCCAGGTCAAACGGAAGTCCCAGAAGAAAGGCCCAGAAAGTGAATACTGAAGAGAATATGTTGACGATTATCCAGGAAATATTTGAGAAAGGAAGGAGAAGCAATAGGAAAATACCTGCTTTCTCTGAATATGTCATTTTCCTGCTTCTGAAAATGTTAAGCCAGTGCCTTCTTACAATGAGCCCCCAGCCCTGTGAAACACGGAGGCTTTGTTTTTTCCATATCTCGAGATCGAACGGCGCTTCGCTTAGAATCTTCGAATAACTCAGATATGTACCTTTCTTTCCATTGAGGTTCAGAAGAACAGTAATCTCAGTATCCTCAGTTATTGATTCAAGTTTGTACTCCATTACCTGATCGAGATCTTCCTTTCTGATCAGGGTAAAACCGCCCTGTATGGAGAAAGGTTTCTTCAGGAAAGCAGAACCCTTCTTGATTGATGTATCCATGAGATCCTGAGATAATGCAAAGAGTCGCGTTATGAAGTTGTATGATCTGTTGTAATAACCAACCCTGAACTGTACAAATGAGAGTTTCGGGTTTCTCTCTAGAGCCCTTATTCCATCAGATATTGTTTCAGGCTTGAGCACTGAATCTGCATCAAGCAGAAGAACCAGATCGTTCCTGACGAGATGAATTGCATTCTTCAATGCCCCTATTTTGAAACCCGCCCTTCCAGATCTTCTTGATACAGTGATATTCAGGCCTCTTCTGGAAAGTTCAGCAGATTTTCTATCCAGTATATCGGTAGTTTCATCATTTGAGTCATCAGCAACTACAACTTGAATCCTGTCAAGTGGGTAATCCACCTTCATGATTGCTTCCAGGGAGTTCTCTATGACAAGCTTTTCATTGTAGGATGCGTAAAGTAGGGTAATTGGTGGGCATTCAGAAGGTTTTTTTTGGGAAAAATTTTCATTATTTCTGTGCTCCTTTATGGAGAATATGGCAAGAAGCAACCAGTATATTGCCGTTGCAAACACAGGCAGCTCGAAAGATATACTCAGAATTAGTGCAAGTTCCTCCATCCCTAACATATTTACACTTAGACCTTTCTGTTAATGAAAATATGCAATTATTATTTTAATCTTGCCTCAGAAACTTATGGAAGAATTTCTCCTGATTAAGGAAATAAAAAAAATCTGAATCTCAGGGAGAAGATACAATGCAAAACAAGATTTAATCTTCCTTTAGAACTTCAGAAATATCGTCATAACGGTTATCTTCTTCTCCCCTGAATGTATTCAATATCTTTCTTGGTGAGAAAGATCTGATAATGGCAATTAACCCTTGTAGTGTTATTTCTCCCATCGCTACAGAGACTAGAAAATAGAGGATTATTGACACAATTGTGATGGGGATGAGGACCAATATGTCCCGTACATTAATTGTTCGGGAGAGAATGTATAGGAATATCCCCTGAACAGCCACGGCAGGGAGCTGCCTCAGAATTGAGATGTTGAAGCCTACGGATTCAATCCTTGAAACTTTATACCTGTACATCAATGTTGATGTTATCCCAGTCAGGACAGCAGCAAATGCTGCGCCTGAAGGGCCTACAAGGTAACCTAGCCTTCCAGGGACATGGAGAGGTACCAGCAGGACAATAAGGATGATGTTTGAAATCACCACTATAATATCGATTTTGGCAATAGTCTTCAGCATTGATCTGCTGGCGATAGCACTAGAATATGGAGAATTAATGGCCGAAATGTATGCTCTGATAGCTAGAAATGAAAGTATTGGATAAAATACGAAGTACGTGGCACTGAAAAGATTAAGGACGTAGGCAGATAGTACAATTATGGGAACTGCAATTGGAAGTATGAAGAGAGAGATCTTCCTCTCAAATTCAAATATGTTCTCGTTGTGAATGTCCTTTGAGAAATTCTTCATCCGCACCAGCAGCGGTAGAAAGAACGCACTCATCGAAGCGCTGAGGGAGGTTATTATCACAGAAATAGTCTGGCCTGTGTAAAATGCACCTGTTGGGATAGCACCCCAGAAAAACTGTATAATAACTTTATCTATGTTGCCATTGAATGTAGACACAGTAGTAACCAGCATAAGTGGAAGGGCAAGAAACGTGTAGGATCGTATCATTCTCCTGGTAGGACGCTTTATTTCCCATGGACGGCCAAGTGAATAACTGACAATGAAATAAACTGTGTAAGACAGGCTGTATGTTGATGCCAGAGCTATTGCCGCATACTCTGTTATAAGAGAAGAAAGGTGAAAGTGCAGAATTACTGCAAGAATGATGAATACGGAATTCCTCAGGATAGCCTCAATCATAGGTGGAATTGCAAACCTGACGGATTTCAGCTTTGCATTAAAGTATGTTCTCGAGAATGATGAAAATGAATTGAAGAAGTAATAGGGAATAAGAGCAAGGGCAACATAATACTCTATTGGCGACTCAAAGCCCCTGTGCAGTACGTCAACCCATACCACAAGCGTTCCCACAACGAGAGCAATGAATAGGAACCCAAGGACGAGCTTGATGAAAAGAAACGTGCCATTGCACAGCCCAATGTCTTCACCCTCGGAAACTTTTATTGAGTGTGCTGTGGAATAACCAAGATCTCCAAATATGGAAAGTATTCCTACAAATCCTATTCCGAATGAGACAAATCCCCAGTCTGTAGGCCCTATATATCGTATAACGAAGAGCAACCCCACGTAACCGATCAGAGCAC
>JAJZZQ010000004.1 GCA_021797525.1 Thermoplasmata archaeon
CATTGCCTCCACAGGGCCTGACAGAAGTCCGGTTGGCCTCTCCAGGCTGTCGCCCCCGCATATAGACTTCGGGTAACAGAGAGTGCCTGACTCCCCGGCCTAGCCCGGCTCTTTGAAATGAATAACTCATTATAAAACGTTTGGTGAGTCACCTTTCTGCTTTTGAGCCATATGGAAAGGCATTTTACTTCTCAATGCATAAGAAAGAGTGGAAACTGTCCCTAATTATCACATCTCTGAAATATTCAGAGGTCTGTTCCCTGAATCGGAGATATCTGAAATAAGGCTATTCTCCAGGGGATGGAACAGTATCCTATACAGCATAAATGGAAAATACATAATGAAATTTGCTCGGGACATTCAGGCATCGCATGAACTGGACAGGGACATATACATAACGGAAAGGATAAGGTCTTACCTCACTGGAATACAGATCCCACATTATATCCACAGATGCTATTACAATAATCTCACCACCGGGATATATGAGATCATAGAAGGGATGCCACTGATCCAGCCGGACCCATTGCATTATGGGGAAAGAAGTTTGTTCAGTGAGTTGAGCAGCTACGAGAGAAGAAAAGTTGCAGAATCTCTTTCGGAAAACCTGAGAAGAATAAACGAGATACCGGAAGATGTCTTCGGGGACTCTGGAAATGGAAGAGGGGAAAAGTGGATAAAAGCATTCAAAGGGATGCTTGATGAATACCGCAAGTCATGTGTTTCTCGTTTTCCTCTTTATCTGCATAATGAAGTGAGATTATTTCTAGACAGCACATTCATGTCAATTCGTCAGGATTCATTCAAAGAGGTACCTATACACGGTGATTTTGGAGGCTGGAACATACTCTATTCCAGAAAAGATGGGCAAATTTCTGGAATACTTGACTGGGGGGGAATGATGATTGGTGATCCTGCCTATGACATATCTGAACTTAATGTCTCATTTGGTCCTGATTTCGCAAAAGAAGTTGCACGCCTAACATACATGAGTGACCCGAATATAAATGAAAGAGCTATTATATACGCCAGTCTGTCAGGTTTTCTAGACATATCTTATGGCATAAGGCTTCATAATGAATCACTCATAGCCTCCGGGATTAGGGCGATTTTGAATCATCTTTGAGAATTTATATAGACTCAGGAACAATTCGCACAAATCTGCTTTCAAAAGTTCTGAATTAAAATTGCTTGCCCGGTCATGTAATAAAAAAACTTAAGTGTTTAGATGCTATACATCATAGTCAGTTCGGGGAGCTTCGAAAGAGGCTGAGAGGACCGAAAGGTCGACCCTTGGAACCTGATCCAGGTAATGCTGGCGGAGGGACTGAGATGATGGTATCAGACATACTTTGTGTCAGAGCGGAACTGCATTGCAATAGTGTTTTTCTTTCAACACATGGTGTTTCCAGATGAATCCTGCCAGGAAGTCACTGGTTACATCAACATTCAGCGGGATGTTCCTCTGGGGAGTTATTGCTTCAATAGCACCTCTGGGAAAGAGCTGGCCTTTTGTCCCTGATACCGGAATATTCAGGATTCTTCTGGTTGTTATAGGGCCTTCCTTTTCTCTTTTCGGAAGTTTTCTCATGGGATTCATCTCCGACTATATTGGAAGGAGAAAGATATTCATTGCCACAATAGCCCTTTACTCAATTGGCCTTGCTGTTATTTCCCTTTCCTATTCAGTGTTCTCTCTTCTGTTTGGCATTGCTCTTTCCCATTTTGGAGTTGCTGGCGAGGAGATTCCAACCATTTCCCTTCTGGCAGAGGATAGCACAAAAGAATCCAGAGGTTCTTTCGTAACAAATGGGATGAACTTCAGCAACATAGGCAGTGCATTCATTGCAGGAGTCTTTCTTTTTATTTCACTGGGAAATTTTCCCCTGCTTTATCAGAGACTGTCAATTGGGATAATGGCCATTCTTCTGGTATGCCTCATTGTTTATTCCAGAATTAAACTACCAGAATCATTCAGATGGCTTGGTGTGAAAGGAAGGGAAAAAGAATCATCTCAACTGTCAAAGGAACTGGATATAGAAACACCAGACAGTGAGGGAAGCTTTCCAAGCAGGTCTTTCTCCCTCAGATATTTTGTACTTGGAAGTATGGCTCTTTCACAGTACCTCACCTTTGGGCTGATGGCCTATATAATCCCATATTATGAGTTCTCATCAGCGACAAAGATAGATTATCTTGTCTTCTTTGGCCTTCTGGGGGCATCTATAGCAGGACCATTTGCAGGGAGGCTCATATCCTCCGGCAGAAGACTTTTCACACTCCTTTCCTTTGCAGGTGGCCTTTTTTCTGTTTTGATCATCCTTTTGGTTGTGAACTCACTTGGAAATCTTTTCGTATATGTTCCGCTTCTTTTTATAAACATGATATTCAGTGAGTTTGCCTGGGCAGCCAGGACAACTCTTGAGCCAGAACTATTCAGAACCGGAACAAGGGGGCGTGGCATTGCACTTGTCAGGGTGGTTCCAATGGTTGCCTATCCAATTACCATAGTGCTATTCGCAAACTTTAGCCTTGGGCAGGAAATAATTTCCAACATAATACTCTGGATAATAGGGCTTGCTGGTGCGGCAATCTGGTTCTTCTACGGGTACGAAACAAAAAAGATGGAACTGGACCACAGACCAGATTCCACAAGCATTTGAAAATAAAAAATTGGGTTTAGGATCTACTGGTCCTCATCCATATTTTTGGCGTAAATTCCTACAATCTCCTTGAATCCAAGTTTTTTGTAAAAATTCAGGGCAATGGGGTTAAGTGATGGAAATTCCGCAGCAACGAGGCCTACCTTCCTCCTGCCAAATTCTCCATTCATGTAATCAAGCATAAGTTTCCCTGCGCCCGTCCTGCGATACTCAGGCATAACGTAAAAATCCAGTATTCTTGCCTCGGTCTTGGGCAGATAATAGAGTCTTTTGTTGAAATTAACCCGCATTACTCCTATAACCTTTCCTGAGATCTCAGCGACTATATCTGTGCACTTTTCTCCTTCTTCTAGAGATCTTTTCAGCTGATCCGTGATCTCGGCTTGAGCATCCGGAGATACCTCGAACAGCGGGTCAAATTCTCCATTGAGCTTCTTGAGTCTCAGTATCATTTCAGCCACTGGCTCAAGGTCTTCTTTCTTCATCTTTCTTATTACCGGCTTAGTTTTCAATTTTATTACCTCCTGGAAGTTCTTTTATCAGACGTTCCTCCATCAGTTTCATGTATACATGTCTGTTTTCTTCTATCAGGTCATGGGCAGTTCTGTAAAAACCTTCTCTTGAATTGTTCTTTCTTGCCAGGCCCATCTCCACTGTCTTTGATGCCACTGCCGCGGCTACTGCCGGGTATAGCTCCCAGTCATCCATGGTAGGGACGATCTTCTCTGAATCCGGATTCTTGACGAAGTCTGCTATCTCATAAGAAGCTGCAACCATTATCTTAAAGTTGACACCTTTGGCCCTTGCATCAAGAACTCCGCGGAAAACTCCAGGAAAAACCAGGCTGTTGTTTATCTGATTTGGAAAATCGCCTCTGCCTGTAGCAACAATGCTTGCCCCAGCCTCTTTGGCTTTGGAAGGCCATATTTCTGGAGTTGGGTTTGCCAGTGCGAAAATTACAGGATCACTGTTCATTGTTTTAATCCATTCCTGCTTGATTGTATCTGGGCCAGGCTTGGATGCTGAAATAATAACATCTGCTCCTTTGAAAGCTTTTTCTGATGGCCCCGATATTCTCTCAGCATTTGTTCTCATTGCAAGCTGGTACTTCCATGGATTGTTCAGCATAAGTGAGTCCATATCCTCCCTTTCAGGATTAAGTACCCCTTTAGAATCGGCAAGGGTTATGTTACCTTCACGGAAACCTGCAGCAAACAGCAGATGGGCGGCCGCAATATTTGCTGCACCGGAACCCAGGAGGACCACTCTTGTGTCCTCAATCTTCCTTCCTGTAACCCGTAAAGAATTTATCAGGCCTGAAAGTGTTATGCAGGCCGTTCCAAGCTGATCATCATGCCAGGCAGGTATTGTAAGACTTTTCTGCAGCTCTTCAAGAACGAAGAAGCATTTTGGTGATTCAATATCCTCCAGATTATATCCACCGAAGGAAGGTTCCAGGGCCTTAGCGACACTGATGAATTCTTCCTTTGTTTTTGTTCTTATAGGTATGGGAACGGCATTTACTGCTCCCAGAAAGTTGAAAATCAGAGATTTGCCCTCCATGACCGGCATGGCAGCTTCGGGGCCTATATTTCCAAGCCCAAGTACTCTGGTCCCATCGGTAAGAATTGCGATGCTATTCCATCTACCTGTCATTTCAAATGACAGTTCTTTATTCTGGGCAATTCTCCTTGAAACTTCAGCCACTCCTGGGGTATACCAGATGGAAAAGTCAGAGAGGGAGTGCACAGGCACCTTTGGCATTATCTGAACCTTTCCCTTGTAATATTCAGAGTATTTAACAGCGCAGTTGTTAAATTCCTCTGTCCTCGATACGTCGTCCATCTTATCCCCTAGAAATTTAGACCTTCTGTATAAATCTTTTCTTGAAATACCGATTTATGATTCGTTAAAAGTCGATGTTTTAAATAGTATTTCAAAATAGCGGGATCATTTTATTTTCAGAATACATATCATGAGCGATCATGGATATTGAAAACGTTAAGATAAACTGGAAACCTCTTCTGGAAATACAGAAGAAGCAGTTTCAAGATCTTTATCCAGATCTGGACATTGAAAATACTTTTGCTTCGGTTGAAAGTCAGTTATCAAACAACCTGATCCCCTCCAGAATTATAATAAATGGAAACAGAGTCAAGGGATTTGCCTACCTGACTGGCACTGACATGTCTTCAGGAAGAACCCATGGATTGCTCTGTTTCCCTGAACCTTCCAACTTCAGTGAGGATACCCTTGACAAACTTCTTTCATGGTTGGAACAACTCGCATCAAGAAACTCTAGGGAGATCATGATAGGAAACATTGCTGGAATTGATGTTCCAGATAATCTGATGAAAGGAAGGGGATATGAGATACTAAGGAGGAGAAGGCTTCTCCTTTCAGAACTGGAAAAATTTTCGGGAAAGCCAGAAAAGATCGAAAATACCAGACTCGTATTTGCAGGGATAGAGGAATTGAATTCCAGTAAATATGTAGATGCTCAGCTAAAGGCTTACGAATCAACTTCCGAGGCCAGGTTCCTTCTCCCGGGGAGCCATGAAGAGAGGATAAAGATGCTCAGAGATATAATGGACGGTTCATATGGGGATCTGATATATGATGCATCTCATCTTATTCTCAATGAGGGGAGCATTGCAGGAGCCATACTTGTGTGCAGAGGTAGGCCAAGGCTGGATGGCACCAGAATCCCGATAATAATAGACTTCTTTGTAATACCTGAATTCAGAGGTCTTGGTTACGGGGAATACCTCATGAGGTCTTCTCTCTCATCTCTTTATGAGGGGGGATTTAAAAAGGTAGAACTCTGGGTAACAGAAGGGAACAGCGCTGAAAAACTGTACAGGAAGATGGGGTTCTCCCCTTCACCTAATGGAGATATTGCATATCTCAAGTCGCTCAGGTAATTGACTGTATTATGCGTGTGATAATGCCCATTGTTGCAGGAACTGAGAAATTGTCATCTATAGTATGGAATGAGAGGCTTTCAGCCACAGTACCGGTAACACCGATTAGCAATCCAGTAAAACCAGCAAGGAAATAGCCAAGGAGGCAGGTTGGCAAAAGCATTGCGGCAAACCCGGCCCATGATTTCCTCTGGTTGAAAAATAGTTTTGGGGAATGGATATTGCTTCCTACAATTGTTGCCAGAGGGTCCCCAACTGTTGAGGCAAATATGATCAACGCGAAGATCTTTCCGCTGTCAACAAGCCCGAGTGAGAAGAGAATGCCGATTCCAAACCAGATAGCCCCCAGGCCTATGGGCACTGAGGGTCTTTCAAAATATGAGATCAGTGAGCCTATCTTTGTATTGCTCCTTCTGGAGTAGTAATTGCCAATGATCAGGAATATCAGAACTGCCCATGTAATGAACATGCGCAGATAGAAGAAAGTTCCAAAGTAAAGGATGGAGAATATTATAAGCCCCCCGGCAATTTGAACATAGTCTCTTCTCATCTCTATCTGCCTGACCGTACCTTTTGAATGATCATTGCTTCTTATGTTGACCAGGCTACCCTTGTCCCCCAGGAATGCAACCAGACCCCCATAACCCAGGCAGAAATCGAAGAACATCCAGTCGG
>JAJZZQ010000095.1 GCA_021797525.1 Thermoplasmata archaeon
TAATCCTGTTTTTATAATATTATAAATTGGCGGGCCATAGTTTGCACCATTAAACTCCCTGTCAGAAGTGAGTCAAACTCACAACTCCATTTTTACCAGTCATGGAAATCCGGGGTCATTCTGACCAAAAGGTCCGTCACCCTTTCGCCTTATGACTGATACAATCAGGATTCTCATCCCAATTGTGCGTAGTCCCTCTTATAGCAGAACCCTATATAACACTTTCTGGCAGTGGCATTAGAGAGCGTTTTATATAATACATTAAGAGATTCTTTAACTGATGGAATCTTGATCAAACAATTTCCCAGGATTACATGATTAAAATAGAAAGGGTTCCTTGGAGATCGTGAGTTTCAATCATATTTACACCAAGGAAAAAATGTGGGGGGAATTCTAAAATAAATCCAGAAAATTCAGTCTTTCTTTTCCCTTTTAATTGTTATAGGTATGGCGTCGTTAGTGAATTCCATCATTGCTATGTCAACAGGGTCCATCATTCCTTTTGGTATTTCAATTAATACCGGGGCGCCCATGGAGATCTGGAGTGCTCTGGCCCCGATAATCCTTGCTTTCTCAAATTTAGTGTATTGCATAAAAATCAATAGAATCGATAGGTAATGAAAAGAAACATATTAAACATTCTATCAATAGTGTTTCAGATTTTAATATAAAATGAGAACATGCTGTCTTGCAGGTGGTTCCTTTACTATTTTTGTCTTATACCTGAAAGAGGAGATATCAAAAAAGTATTGATAAGCAGGTATTAAGCGTGAGAGATTTGCCTGATTCATGAAGAGGGAATCAAGTAGTTTCACAGCAGTGTTTCCCCTGTTTTTCACTGCTTTTATTGATTTCATTGGTTTCGGCATAATCATACCTATAGCACCATATTATGCTCAAAGGCTGGGTGCGTCTCCTTTTGAATTCTCTATGCTTCTGGCAGCATATTCAGTTGCCCAGCTGATTATGTCTCCAATCCTTGGTTCTCTTTCCGATAGATATGGAAGAAAAAAGATCCTCATAATTGGCCTGGCAGGAGAAATTGCAGGATATATTGTCTTTGCAAGTGCCCCATCGCTTCTATTTCTTTTCCTGGGAAGATTGATAAGTGGTGGGACTTCTGCTAACCTGACAGTAATTTATTCAATGGTCTCTGACAGGACAGATCCAGAAAGCAGAACTAAAGCAATAGGAATAATCGGGGCTGCAATTGGAATGGGTTTCGTCATAGGGCCTGCACTTGGGGGTATTCTTTCGTTTCTGGGATTCAGGACAGTTATATACCTGACATCACTACTTTTATTCACAAACCTAGTCCTTGTTTTACGCTTAAAGGAATCAAGGATCGACCTTCCAACTCGCGGAATGAATTTCTTAAGGCAGATTTCCAGTGCGGCGAAAAGAGGCGGGTTTCTTTTTCTAGGTCTGGTATTTGTAGGAATGGGTTTTGCAATAATGCAGGCCACACTGGCATACTATGGGGAGGATCTATTTGGGTGGGCCTCACTTGAGGTGGGGATAGTTCTGTTGATACTAGGCCTGGAACAGGCAGCATTCCAGTTCATTCTGATACCATTCATTTCAAGGAAGTCCGGAGAAATAAGGGCCTCCGGATTCGCGATGATTTTCTTCTCCCTGGGGTTCTTAATACTCTACGCGACCCCAGGGGAATATTTTGTTCTTGGAGGTTTAACCATCCTGAATTTAGGATACAGCCTGTTCCAGACCCCTGTAATTTCAATACTGAGCCAGAGGTCTTCAGTGGCAAGGGGTGCAACTCTGGGAATATCACAATCTGCAACATCATTGGCTAACACAATCGGGCCAGGTATAGGCGGATTCCTGTTTGGTTCCGTATCCATAGGATCGCCATATATTGTAAGTGCAATTTTTGGCATATTAGCAGCTTTGGCAATAATTGCATTCAGGCAAAGCTCCGGAAAGAAGGCAAGGCCAGAAAAAGAAATACAGAACTCTACATGAACTAGCCAGGATTCAGAATTAGGGGAATTTCAATATAAAGCATGTACCTGATCCTGTGATTTCTTAAATTACCATGATAAATGGCTTTTTTATAAAATTGCAGGGAAAACCATGGAAAGCCTTAAGATAACAGATTGGGTTCTAAAAATTATGGAAGAGATAACAGTGTGTCCAAAATGTGGCTCTACAAAGATAAGCTGGACAGCGGGTGGCATTACTGGAGAGGTATACAGATGCAATGAATGTAATTATGTGGGGAGCTTCATACTTCAGGTTAAGCCAAAGGATCTTGTCAGATTCAGGGAGGAGCTAAGAAAAGACAGGAACTGAATTCATGCCCCTGATGGAGAAATTTAAAACATTAATCACTTTGAGATTGGGAAGAAGCCTGCCCGGAGGATATGTCCCGGAGATGAAAAAGATACACTGTTAAAGCAGTAATCATGCCTAAAATTTAATTTCTGTTTATTTATGAGCTTAAAATTGCAGTTACCTTCTCTGCCGGAGCCATATGAAACTGTTGGATAATCAGAACATCCGAACGTAAATGCATTTTGAATTTTTCGTCAGAGATAATTTCAAACTGAAATGAGAAGATATGCCACCAGAACAATTGCTACTGCAAATGTAACTGCACCTGCAGATATTTCAAGCCATCTTGGTGCTGAGAAATCTCCCTTTTCTATACTATTTCTGTTTCTTACAAAGCTTCTGAGGGCCAGAAGCTGCATAAAACCGCCGGCTACCACAAGAAATACGCCAACTATTGTGGAAAGGTGGCTGTTTGTCTGAGGAGAATTCGGAACCAGCTCTCTTATTATGATGCCAAATTTGGAAACAACAAAGCCTAGTGCAATTATTGATATCCCGGTCCTTACCCAGGCAAGATAGGTTCTTTCATTAGCCATATGCTGGGTAACTTTGTTACCAGAATCTTCCAATGACAATTTCTTTACCTCAAATAGGGGATTTTCCAGATGCCTGTTAATTCCTGATTTCCAGCATGCTTCAATTGGCATAAGTATTTATCCTTCAACTTCAATGTGCATATGTTGAGAGACTGGATAGAATGCCATGAATGCCTTGGCAGAGGCTACACGGAAAATGGGAAAGAGATATGTGCAAAATGCTACGGTGTTGGTAGGTTTTACACTGGTCATTCTCTTAGCCCAGAGGATGAAAAAATTGTTAAAAATGCCAATCGAGCAATCATGGTTTTTGCTGTGCTTATCCTTGCCTTAATGCTTTATTCTGGTCAGATAAAACTCAGATGGTTGCTAGGGGTGGCTGTGACTTTCCTCTGGATGTATCTGTACTATACAGGTTCAATAATAATAAATACCGGCATTAAAATTGGCCATTTTGTAATTCATCCGCACATTAAATAAAACAGATAATAGGTGAAAGGAGTTCATAGCTTTTTTCGGAACATTATGAAAGACTTATTCATATCAAATCCATTGTTGGAAGATGGAACTGTATTATTATAAGAATGAAAGTGAGCTGGAAATAACATCAGGTATCTCTGAAGGCCTCCTTTCATTCAGAGATAAAAGTCACATGCTCACAATTTTATCTAAAGAGTCAGGGATACTTGATCTGAATGGAAGAAAGGTTACCTGTCAGAGGGAAGGAAGCAACCTGAAACTGCTTATCGACCTGAACGATTGTGATCATATTTTCGGCCTTGGCGAAACACCTCTGAGAATGAGGAGAAACCGGACAAAGTTCAGTTCTATCACTTCCACCGCATGGGATTACAATGACCTGAAGAATACCATTTATTCAGCAATCCCTGTATTTATGATTGTCAACAGGAAGTCATCAGTTTGTGTTCTAATAAATTCATTTGGGAGATGTGATTTCGATTTCGGCGCAGAAGAATACGATAAGGTAAAGGTAACGGTCAACATTAAAAATATGGAGTTTTTCCTTCATGAAGGGAAGAATCCAGAGGAGGCTCTGGAATGGTATACTACGCTGACTGGAAAGCCTTTCGAGATTCCGGAATGGGCTCTTGGGCATCAGATCTCAAGATGGTCATATTTTCCAAGGAGATCACTGGAATCTGTGGTTCAAAATTACATTGATGAGTTTCCGGTTTCAGCAGCATATCTGGACATTGATTACATGGACGGTTATCGTATTTTCACAATAGACAGCAAAAGATTCCCGGATATGAAGGGAATGGTCAATGAAATGAGGTCGAAGGGAATTGAGGTAGTTCCAATAATTGACCCCGGGGTTAAATTCGATCAGAATTACGGTGTTTTCAGGGAATTTCTTGGAGATTATATAGAAGACTCGGAATCATCTGTATACACAGACTATGTATGGCCAGGAGAGGTCGCATTTCCTGACTTTATAAGGAAAAGTGCCAGGAAGAAATGGGGGGATATGGTGGCTAAATTCATGGAAAACGGGTTCCAAGGAATATGGCTGGATATGAATGAGCCATCCACAAGAAAAGATTCAAGATATGGGTCCAGAGGTGGGAACATGGATCCAGAGGCCGTTCATATTATGGATGATGGAACCAGGATAGAAGATGTCTATGTTCACAACCTTTTCCCTTATTTTCAGTGCCAGGCGACATACGAGGCTATGAGACGGAAGGCGGAAAGGCCATTCATTCTTACCAGGTCTGCTTATGCCGGATGCCAGAAATATGCGGCCATATGGACAGGGGATAACAAAGCATCCTATGAGGACTTGAAATTGCAGCTTTCCATGGTCCTCAATCTTGGGCTCTCCGGTATGCCCTATTCCGGTTGCGATTTAGGTGGGTTCTGGGGTGAAACTGACAATGAGCTTCTGTGCAGGTATTATGAAATGGCTGTTCTGTTCCCCCTTTACAGGAATCATAAGATCAAGGCAGGCAATGATCAGGAGATATACAAACTTCCATCGTTTTACAGGGAACGCATAAAAAAGGCAATTGAAACAAGGTACCACTTCATGAGCAAATTAATTGAATCAGCCAGTGAAGCGCACAGGCACGGTCATCCAATGGTCAGGCCGCTCTTCTATAATTTCCCAGATGACCCGGAAACCTACCTTATAGATGATCAGTATATGCTTGGAAAGGACATTATGGTCGCGCCTCAGATATACGAATCAGCAAGGTCTCGGGAAATATATCTGCCAGAGGGTGACTGGTTTGCCTATCCTGGAAATGCAAGTGCGGAAGGGAAAACGTGGGTCACTTCCCATGAAAAGATTCCCCTGTTTGTTAGAAAATAATATGGTTTCCTTCAAATGTTAATTCTAAAGAAAACTTTAATTCATATAATTGGGCTACTCTGCATATAAATGACTCCATATAGAATGATAGCCGGCCTGATATTATTGCTAGTAGGGGTTCTTCTCTACACACTAAATCATGATTATTCATTAATAGTGCTGATTGTGGGTGCAGTGGTTGTAGCATCAAGCTTTGCTGGTTCCCAGAGCCGAATTAGGAGAAAAGTTAACAGGATAACATCTTCTGGAATTATTGAGGCTGGAGTTCAGCGCATAAGGTCAGGAAAGATGAGGATAAGTGAGTCAGACTTCACATCCGCAATGCAGAAGCTGGAAGATATACTGGCCGGGCAGTCTGTTATGCCGGAATTTGGACTGGACTCAGTATACTTGAGCTTTGCCAAGTATTCAGAAGCTGAGAGAGCAGCAGCTGAAATAACATCACGAGGACTCAAGAATGATGTTATGCAGGAAAAGGGGTCCTGGAAAGTGAGAATCCTCTTCTAATCCTTGTTGAATATTTTGCTGATCAATTATTTGTACCAAATTACCCATATAACATGACCTGTTTAGGGGAAACGGCAAAGGGAATAAAAGCTGGGATAAATTGGGATTAGAGGGAAAGGATGAGGAATGTGGCTAAGAACAAAAAAGCAGTAGCTGCTATTGCTGTTTCCATATTTGTTGCAGTTATTATTTTATCTTCATCATTCACAGCCAATGGAAGCGGCCAGAACATCTCCTCTGAGAATTCCCACAGCTCACCTTACACTACGAATAATATTGCAGTAAAGGAATCATCAATAGAATCCCGTTCCGTTGACTCATCTGCCAGCCCGATCGGGATAGCCGATGCGGGGGTTTCTGC
>JAJZZQ010000093.1 GCA_021797525.1 Thermoplasmata archaeon
CTTAATCAGAGGGCTACACCCAGTTCCACACATCCCCGGAGTACGGCCTTGCCGCAACCAGCGTAAAGCCGGAATCGGGATACTTTCTGGCTGCACTGCACAATATTGAGAAATGAGTACTCCCATACTACATAACTGGAATGTGGATAATCTGCGCATTCGATCCACTGTTCTCCTAAGGATTGTCACCTTTGTAATCATTCCTTCCACCGATAATCGATGAACTTACCTGAAAAATGGAAAACCCAGGAACCCAACCTCTGTATCATTGCGGGAACGGACAATCGCCCTGAAACCTCTCTTTTCCTCCTCGGGAAATTGTATTTGATGTAGCAATCCTCATGATTTATATGCAGACCCTGAATTATGACCACTTCGTATGAAACCACCGAAAGCGGTATTCCCGAGTTAAAGATCTCAATGCTTTCAATGCCGCTAAGCTCTACGAACCTACTCTGCACCGGTGCAAATATCAGGATGTATTCATTGTGGCACCAGTCATAGGATTCATTTATCCTATAGAATAAGACTCCTCTTTCGATTTGAGAATTCGTCCTAAATTGTAAAATGATAACCCGGTTCACTTATAATCTCACCAGAAAAGTTATCCCCGAAAGGAATGACAATACTAAAATACCCATTTGACAATTGAAAATTCGCTAAAATGCCAAAGGTTGGTATCACTGAAGAACAGCTAGAAAGACTCTACCAGGTCATTCCTGTAGTCAATTATGAAAGGGACGTTCTCCTATACAGGATGTTATGGAACTTAGGTGGCCGAGTCAGCGAAATCCTGGACATCAAGGTTGAAGATCTTAACAAGCACGTTTCCCAGGGAAGGATGGAATGCTGGATCAATATTCGGGTCCTCAAGCGCAAGATTCCATATGAACACCGGGTGTTCATAAATGAAGGCCTTATGCTGGCCATTGAATCATACTGCCAAAAAATTGGAATAACTTCCGGTTACATTTTCACCATAACCAGGCAGGAGGTCTACCACATATGCAGGCGTGATGGTCACCAGATCGGGATCCCGAAACTTGGCCCGCACAAGTTCAGGCATGGCCTTGGCCAGTACCTCATGAATACCAGGAGAGTCTCTCCCAATCTTGTCGCAGACAGATTGGGTCATTCCTCACCAAGGATGACAGTGCAGTTTTATGGTTCTGTATCAGATGATGCCAGGAGATCTATAGTTGGAGATATCGAGCCACCGCGGAAGGAAAATGACCCCGACCTTATGAAGGAAAATCTTGAAAAGAGATGGAAAAATTAACTTGAACGCTCCCGTAGCAGAAATACAACAAAACTGACTACTCGGAAATATGGCCTGATTTATGCCATAATAATTTACCGGTCCTTCAGTTATGGAACGATGTTGTTTGGTTCATCTGTCCTCGAGGAGATCATGTTCCTGGCTGCAGTATTTTCTCTTATGATCCTAGGGCTGAAAAGACTTGTAAACTCTTGAACCCGGAAAGCATAAGCTACAAGACAGGAAGCTAATTCAAGTTAGATGCTCTCAAGAATGGCGAGGAAATTGCGAAAGAGCATCATAACAGGTCTCTCGTAGATGCCTATGACTTTGCCATTGAAGAGCACAAAGGCAAATTCTGAGGTCCAAAAAATTTAACGAATATTCCTCATCCTGGAATTAACCTGCTTTAGGTCATTCCTGAATTCTTCTCTTTCAAGCTTTGTGACAGTATCCTTCGGGTCACTAATGACTTGTTCTATTGCTGCCTGGGTTTGTTTTGCATTATATATTTCCGCCAGTCTCTTTTTACGATCAAGAGATAAAGTTGAGTCTTCTCCAGACACTTTACTGACCCAGTTTTCAAACTCGTTTGACTTCATAAAGTTAGCATATTGGTAGTATAGAAAATCACCTTGATTCAGGATTTTAGGGTTGAAAACTTGGTTTTCTTTTAGTTTATCCAATATATGCTTCGGGAGAACAGGCCTTTTGTGTGAAGGCCCTACAATAGAGACTTGATTCATTAGTGCTAACAGATCCTCAGATGACACCTCCTCGCCTGCCTTCTTCTTCTCTTTCTGACTGTAAACGTAAAGGGAATAAGACTCAGAACCTGTGTCTTTTTGGAGTTTTCTGGAAATTTGAGACACAAGAGAATAGCCGGTCCCCGAAAAAGTACCGCCCTCAAAATCACAAATATATACGCCATCCGCCCCAAATCTGGAAACATAGCTATCAATCAATTTTGGAATTCCATCCCTTGTGTAATACGAGGGCAAGAAATATCCTATCTTACCGCCGCCTTCACCGAGGCTGGTCATCTCTGAAATCCTTTGACCTATTAAGTTATCAAATTCTACAAGATCATCTGGCGAATCATTTTTGAGAAACTCTATGTGAGGCAGCGTAACGATGTCCACCATGGGGTGACTATAAATCATATCAACTACAAATTCAGCTATCTTGTCAAGGTTCTCTTTAAGGTTGGTGAAACCTGATCCATCTGACCTGGAAATCCTAACAAAAACGATATTTATTCTGTTTCTGTTCAGGTTTCCTCTCACCCGTTCATTGATAAAATTGTTTCTCAAGCTATTCTTGCCATCAATATCCTCTATTTCCTTGAGTGTGAGAGTTATGACCGCCTCATTAATTGGTGAGGTAACTCCCAACTTCTTGCTTGGATAATGAGGAATCTTTACTAATCCACTGATTGATTTTCCACCAGTAGCAAGTTCAGTTTTCCTAATCAGATAACCTAAGTTACTGTTTTCTTCTTGGTCCCTCAGTTTGACTACATATTTTTTCATTAGATTTCACCTTCATCCAAAGAGTTGCCGTATTTGTCAATAGTGGCCCACTTGACTAAACCAACGCCATCGTTTAGAATATGCCTTACCATCAGGATAAAATGCTTATATTCATGAACATAGAGTTCATTTGGTCTAACAGGAAATGATAGTAGTTTTCCCTTGTAAACAAAATTAATTTTTAGTTCTACAGGCGAGAATGGTTGCAGTGAAACGCTTCCACCTGCTTTCACTTCTCTTCTATCTTCTTCCGGACCGCTTGCCATTTCTACTCCATTGTAAGTGTTACTGTGTCCCCTTCTCTGTTTGCTTTGATCTTGCTCTTGGATTTTAGTTCCGACATCATTAACTCAATTTTTGGTTTGACCCTAGACTTAGTTGCCATTTCAGGAAACATGTGGTATGTTAGTACCTCAAGTTTCTCGGCACTGAAGCCTCTCAGCAAGTTAACCAATGACATTATAGTGGACCTTGTGTCAGGATTAAGATAATCGACAATTTCATCGTATATGCGGGCCCCTTTTGTGGTTAGAGAATATGTGTCGTTATTGACTGAATATATGTTCCTATTGAGAGGAGACTGAATTTTTTCCATTATTGATTCAGAAAAATTCCCATAGTCGTGTGCGGTGAATTTGCCCTTAAAGTCTGTCACATTCGAAAGAATGTAAGAAATTTTCTGGACTTTAGTATGAGACATTTTACCTTTCCCTATGGATAGGATTGCAAGGTAATCCTCATCATCAAGATAATCCGGGATCTTGTCTTTAGACATATCAATCAAACCAATATACCCTCCAAAGATAGATAGTTTCCGTGCTATGAAGGACTACGCCAACACGCACTCGGTAAACTTATAAAGTTAATGTCCAGTCATTAATATAAAATTTTGCAATGTTTGTCTTTATACAAATCTAAACTGGACTTTTGATAGGTCTCCTCAACCAAAGGAGTATATTTATCAAATCAGATGCCTCTTGCATAGTCAAGGCGCTAATTCCCTTATTTTCATCCTTCAGATGAGCCATGAGAGATAATCCGACGGTTTCCTGTGTCTCCCAGGTATCCTCGAGCTGCACTATATACATGATTTGCTCAATGGTACTGGTAGCTTCCTTTAAAACGATATCCCTCATTGAATTTTCCTCATAGCATTTGCAAATCTTGCCAGTGCAGGAAATACAACAATGATCACTACCAATCCGCTGAGAAGTGGCAGCATGTATCCAAACCCTGTCGATATGGCAGTCTTGTTGGCCACGTCAGCAAAGTAGAATAGAATTCCTCCCAAGGTACCCCGATTATCTCCTCGATGATGAACTCAATGACATCTGATGCTCCATAGCCTGTCACCATATAGTATTCCCATAGAAGTTATTCTAATATTCGTTCTCATATTTTAAAGGATTTTAAGCCGGTAATGTCCCCACTTTTCCATCATTTTACTGGTTAGTGTATCTGCGATTTGATTTTCGATTTCATTAATTAACTGGCCTTAATGCATATAGTTTAATGCTCAGCCATTGCGCTGTCTCAATTTCTCATTTCACTTGCTCACCACTCCGTTAATTCATTTAATCGAATATCTGGCTGCCTGTGAAATCAGTTTTCAGGTATTACGGGGGCAAATTCAACCAGCTCAAGGACATACTTGCAATTCTCCAGGAAAATCTAGACCAATTTGATGTAGTTGTTGATGTATTCGGGGGTCAGGTAAGGTATTGCTGAATATACCGGACGAATGGAAAAAATTGAGGGTTTACAATGATATAAATGAAGACCTTTACACAACATTCCAAGTCCTGCAGGACCCAAAAAAGAGATCTTCCCTGGAGAAGAAACTGAGGATGGCCTTTGCGCATGAAAAAGTGTTCAAGGAAATGAAGGCCACCAGGTATGGGGGGATATGGACACGGCTTTCAGCCTGCTTTACCTGCAGACATTTTCATTCATGGGTGACGGCACAACCTTTGGCAGGAGATACAAGGGCCGCACCAGGATGTCAAGGTTCACCATTGAGAATTTCATTTATGTTAAGGACTGGACCATTGAGAACAGGGACTTCTGGAACCTTATGAAGTTGTACAACAAGCCTCGGGTGTTGTTTTACCTGGATCCGCCACACCTGTCGTCCGGAAAGAAATACAAACACAGCTTTGGCCTGGAAGACCTCCGGGATCTGAAGAAATCCATGGACCAGCTCACAGGATCCTATCTGTTGAATCTGTCTTCGTATGACCGGGGAATGGAAGAGATCTTCGGAGCTCCTAACAAGGTGATCGAGTATGCCAATTCCCTGGTAGATAATGGCAGGAAACGTTGGGGTTGTGGATATTGGTGGAAGTTTGATACTTAAATACTAAATGTCTCATCGTTTAAAGTGTAGTCACATTCACTGCACCCTACTCTTGCGTTGACATAAATTGGCCCATCTTCACTATTCCCCCCATATTTTGTAGCAGTCTCTATCTTCCCAGCACACCTTGGGCACACTTCCATAGAGATGTATGCACTTTCTCTACCGTCCAGGTAATATAGTGCCCCAACCAATGTAAGTAGTTCGGATAACGTGCTGTAATTTTCGAATATTGGCCACGCGAGTATCTTGATTAGTCCGTCAATACTTTCAAGTTCACGCAATATATAGTCTGAAGTGAACGTTTTTTTGGTTCCCACTTGCCCATTGCCACTTTCCTGCGATGTTCTCTCAAGTTTAACAGCCAAATCTGTGAATAATGCCTTTTTAACTAACTCTATCTTAGAATTTAAGTCTAGCGTTGAAAATTTACGATCATAGTCTATACAGAACCCAGCTAAATATCTTTCAAAATCATTCAATTCAGTAAGTGCTTTATTAAGTGGAGTAAACCTATTCAAACTAGGGATATATAAGTCATTGTGTTCGATTTTATTTCTCTCATTGTAAAGTTCATTTATTGTGTCGCGCCATTTTTCTAATGGAAATTTGTCAATCTTCGCTATATCCATCAATATAGTAAGGTCACCATATCGTTTCTTGAGGTCTTTACCCTGTATGACATCATGAGCCGAATGATATGTTTTTGATAGCGCTGATAGGAGGGTTCGCTGGTAAAGCTCATAAATGATCTTCAGGTAAATTCTGGATTCTGCTAAATTCTCATGTGGATCAAGTTTCCGAATAAGGTCTATGGAATCATTTTTTAATCTCTCCGTGTCACTATTCACTAAAAGTGATAAATTTAGAAGGCAGATATACTTTCCTTTTTTGTATATTTCTTCGTATTATTTAAATAACGAAATGAT